>SVKC01000027.1 GCA_015068655.1 Oscillospiraceae bacterium | reverse complement strand
AACTGTGAATTATTAGAAACATTTTCTCAACTGTCAAATAACTGTCAAGGAAAAAATAAAGTCTTGAAATCCTTGATATTACAGGGGTTTGAGATATTAACTAAATGTTATCTAAATCGTTCGGCTCTTCCAAAAAATATGAGTTGAAGAGTATGCTTTTATGTGATATAATAGTACATATATTTTATATGAAAAATGCTATTTTAGCAAAAGGGGAGAATACATAATGGAAGAATCGTTGATGCGCTATCCTACGTTGGAAAAGTGAAAAATGAAATCATGGCAGCTCTTGAGCTTATTATTGAAACCTATGAAAATGGCGGGAAGGTGCTTGCTTGCGGAAATGGCGGCAGTGCTGCCGACCGTGAGCATATTGTCGGTGAGCTGATGAAGGGCTTTATGCTGAAGCGTGGGGTTGTTGATGAACGTATTCCTGAAGAACTGAGAAAAGGGCTTCAGGGAGCACTTCCTGCTATTTCCTTGCCAAGCCAAAGTGCAATCCTGTCGGCTTTCACCAATGACATTGAGCCGGATATGATGTATGCACAGTTGGTTTATGGTTACGCATCCGAAAAGGATTTGATTATCGGTCTTTCGACTTCGGGAAATTCAAAGAACGTTGTCAATGCCGTGAAGATTGCAAAGACTGAGACTCACTTTTTGGGGTAGCATTGAATAGTTCGAAAACTGGGGGATTGAAAGTGAAAAGAAAAAGCGGAGTTTTGATGCATATTTCTTCGCTTCCGGGGGACTTTTCCTGCGGAAGCTTTGGGAAAAGTGCAAAGGAGTTTGTTGATTTTCTTGCAGAATGCAAGTTCTCATATTGGCAGGTATTGCCCTTTTGTCCTGTGGATGAATATAATTCGCCATACAAATCTCATTCAACATTTGCGGGGAATCCGTACTTTATTGACCTTGAAAGACTCTTTGAGAAGGGGTTGCTGACCGAGACGGAACTGGATGCTGCAAGGCAGAAAAGCCCTTACTTGTGCGAGTTTGAACGGCTGGCGGAAGAACGTTTTGAGTTATTGAGAAAAGCCGCAAGTCGTATTGAAGACAGAACAGAAATTGAAGGATTTATTTCAGAAAATCCATACCTTGAAAATTTTTGTAGGTTTATGACCCTGAAAAGAACAAATGGGTTTGAGGAATGGCAGAAATGGACGATTGATGTTTTGGATGAGAATACACTCTTTGTGTGGAAGTTTGTGCAGTTTGAATTCTTCAGCCAATGGTCTGAAATAAAGACTTATGCAAACGAAAAAGGTGTTGAAATTATAGGGGATATACCGTTCTATGTTTCTCCTGATAGCGCTGATGTGTGGGCGAATTGCGAAAGCTTTCAGCTGGACAAGAGAAATATGCCCACAAAGGTAGCAGGTGTTCCGCCTGATTATTTTTCCGAGGACGGACAGCTTTGGGGTAACCCTCTTTATGACTGGAAGAAAATGAAGGCTGACGGCTTCAAGTGGTGGCTTGACAGAATTGATTTTATGTTGAAGCTTTTTGACGGGCTGAGAATCGACCATTTTCGTGCTTTTGAAGCTTATTGGGCTGTTTCGGCAGATGAAACAACTGCAAAAAATGGTGAATGGATGAAGGGACCCGGAATGGAGCTTGTTTCAAAAATAAGAGAGAAGGCAGGGGAAAAGCTGATTATTGCAGAAGACCTCGGACACATAACAAAAGAAGTTGAGGAGCTTGTGAAAAACAGCGGTTTCCCGGGAATGCGAGTTTTTCAATTTGGTTTTTTCGGCGGCGAATCTACGCATATGCCCCATAATTACATAAACAACTGTATTGCATATTCGGGAACTCACGACAACAATACTCTTCTTGGCTATCTTTGGGAGCTTGATGATGAAAGCAGACGGCGTATGCTGGAATACTGCGGTTATACCGATGCGGACTGGACAAAGGCTCTTCCTGATATGCTCCGTGCAATATGGCGAAGCTCGGCGGGAGTGGTTATGTTCACAATTCAGGATATTCTGGGCTATGGCTCGGATACACGGTTGAATTTCCCCGGTAGAGCTGAAAACAACTGGAGATACCGCGTAACAAAGGAACAGCTTGACACCATAGACAAAGAACGATTCAGGAGACTGAATGAGCTTTATTTCAGAGTTTGAAAAATGGGACTATAGCAAAATGAATTTTTGGGGACGGGATGAAACCCGTCCCTTCTTTCATATAATGTACACACCTTGTATTTGTGTCATATGCTTTTTGTCAGTTGTTCAAAAAATTTCTTCCTTGTTCTATAAGCTTTTCTTTGTCAAGATAGTCATAGAGATACCAATTGTTTACGTCGTTACAGAAAAATTTATTCAGCGGGCGGATGTAGCACATACATTCATTGAGCTCGCCCTTTTGTTGTACTGTTGCAACGTCAAACAGAGTAGAATCAAACAAGAAAGTGTTATTGTCAATAAATTCAAACTTACCGGAAGTGAAAGAAATATCGTTGGTGTAGTTTTCTGCGAGGTTTTGTCCCGTTTTTGCGGAATAGTTGACAAAAAGCCCTGTTGAATATATAGCGATAAGACCACTTTCATCGGGAGTAAAATGCATCTGGACAAGCTTGCTTTCGGAATAAGGATGATTGAAATTTAAAAGCTCCCCTGTTTCAAGATTATAAATTCCGAAATAGCCTTCGGGTGAGTAGAAGGCAAGCTTTGTTTCGCTCTTTGAAAGTGTTATAGCGGTGAGCTTTTCGAAGTTTATATTTACAGCCTTATCGGTTATTACCGTTGTTGGCTTGTCCTTGTGATTTATTACTATTGTATTTTTTGTGATGTACCCGAAATAACCATTGTTTTCAGAAAAATATTTCAGTACTCTTCCGGGAAAAACTATTGATTCATATGTCAGTGTGTCGGTGTTGAAGGACAATGCAAAATTGCTTTCGCAATATAATATCTGGTTTCCTTCTGTGTAAATATGCGGAAGGAAAACGGTAGGTATATATTTTTTTGGCGGCATAATTTCTTTTAATATATTACGGATGTTTGTTTCAAAAATCGTATTTCCGTTTATATCAAAAATTCTCACATCTCCGTATGTTCCTGTTGCAAACAACCGGTTGTTGTCAAGAAAAACCATTGAATCAGTTTGCATAGGTGCCGATGCCTCCGAGAGAACCTTTTTGTTTTCAATGTCGAAAATGGTGAAAATAGAGGTATAGTTGCTATTGCTCAATGCACAGTCAAAGGTTGCCACGAGATTATTGTTGTTGCATACAGCGTCATCAATATAGTAATCACTTTTATACAGGTGGCTTCCGCCGCCGATTGTATTTTTCCTAAAACAAAGAACATCGGTATCGAAGTTATTTGTCAAGGCAAAATGGTTATCACTGAGGGCGATTTTGTTCCGTTCAGAAGTTTCGTACAGAAGTTTGCCTGAAAAACCATTGTTTTTCAAGGTGTACTCGTGCAAGCTTTGGATGGGATAGTCTTTGGAGAAAACTTGCAGCCTACCATCGGTTGTGAGACGAGAAAGAAGGATTTTGTCGTCGATGCTTTTTGAGGCTAGCTTTTCTCCCGTTTGAGCATCAAAAAGCTCAATAAAATCATCTGAGACGGCCGCAAGTCTCGGCTGTCCGTCTTCGGAAACGGTTGCGTACAGTGATGAGGCATAGCTGTAAGGTTGATTTGCACTCCACACCGTGGAAAGGTTTTCCTTTGCATAGCTTCTTATGACACTTGTGTTCGAGATAGATTCTCCGCCGTAAACATAGATGTTGTCCTTGCTTTGTGCAACGGCGTGCACGTAAAAATTGGAATCAAAATCAAGCGGACGGACAGTTATACTTCCGTTTTGGGGAAGTATTTTCATTATTCTTCCATTTGTGTGATAATCTGCTCCGAACACTGTACCATCGGAATCCATAATATATTTGGGATAGTGCATATTTTTCTCGGAAAGCTCATTTTCCGGCGACCAAAGAAGTGTGCCGTCTTTTTGAAGAAGAGTGTAAAGCTTTACGTGGGGCAAAAATATAGTCGAAGAATCCGGATGTGTTATTATTTCTGTTCCGATAAGTCCGAATTGGTCATCCTTGTTGAAATGCCAGTCGGTTGAGCCGTTGGAAAGATTTATGGCAAGCAACTGGTCGGCACAAAGAATATAAAGCTTGTTGTTATCTATTATGAAATCATCTGCTTCACTTGAACTGTTGAACGTTTCCCTGGCTTTTATTCTTTTTATAATTTGAGCATTGTCGGTGTTTATTATGTAAAAATCACTATTATGGTCTTTGACAACAAGACGTGTTCCGTCATGGCACAAAAGCATCATAGCCTTTGATTTGTTGTCATCGACACTGTCGGAGGATTCGGGAAGGGTTGCGGTTTTGTAGATATAGCTTGCTTCTTCTTTTTCGTATACGTTCAGTATTTCCGCAACAACCTTTTCTGCACGGGGAACAGAACCTTCGCTGTTTTCCATTGCAAGTATGGCTGTTTCTGTTGCTTTTGTGTAGTCGTCATTGTCAAAATACAACTCTGCTTGAGCAGAGAGAATTTCAGTATTTTGTTTTTGAACCTCTTTTGCAAAGACTTCGGCTTTTTCCTTTTGGGAAATGGCTTCCTTTGCGTTTTTCTCAGCAAGTGCTTCCTGTTCAAGTGCACGTTTTTCATTTGTTTTCGCGAGGTTCATATTTTCCTCGGCCTCTTTTGCCTTATTCACGGCAATTATTCTTTGTTCATTGGCTTTCTTTTCGTTGTCCTTTGCTATGGACTCTTGCTCAAGAGCACGATCGAGGTTTTCTTCCGCTTCGTTGGTTTTCTGCTCCAGTGCCGCAAGAGTTTTGCTGAGCTCGTCATTCTTTTTTTCAAGCTCTGCGTTTGCTGCAGCCACATTGTCTCGTTCTTTCTCCAGCTCGGCATTTGTCACCTTCAGGTTGAGTGCAAGAGCACCGATAGATGTTGCAAAGACCGAAAGTATTGCAATAATGATTAGCCCCGATGCGATAATATTTTTCATTTTCTGCTTTTGGGCACGGTTGTATAGCGCATCAAAGCTGCAGCCCAGAAGGGGTGCGGCAATGCGGAGTATTTCTGTTTTCAGCTTTTTCAGCGTTCCTTTTTCGGTGCTTGCGACGAGGTTTGTGGCAAGGGGCATAACCTGTCTCTCCACCTCAACGGAATTGCCTGAAACATCTGTCACGGTTTCTGTTTCGGTGAGAAGGGCAGGAGGAATTGCTGTTGAGGGCGTACCATCAGCAAGAACTGTTATTATATTGTCGTTTTTCCCGTTGTGAAGCTCCTTGAAATAACGTATTTCCTCCATACACCAGGGTGAGTCTGTTGTTTTGTTTGAACAGACGGTAATAAGGTATTCGGAGTTCCGCAAAGCGGCACGGATTTCGTCCGTAAGGTTGTCCGAGGCGTGCAATTCCGTTTCATCACGGAAAATGCGCCACTTTTTGAAGCCTTCGGGCTTCACCGATTTCGGCGGTTTGAAGCTTTCAAGCTTTTTCTGGAGCTGTTCTGCAACCAGCTTGTCTTTTTCAAGGTGACGGTAGCTGATGAACGCATTATATAAATAATTGTTTTCCATATTTTTCAGGCGGAAATGTTTTCCGTTCTGCCTCCTTTCGGAAGAATGTTTCTGATTTCAGTATATCATATTTGTGAAATTTGTCAACAAAACAGAAGCCTTGCGGCAAACCTTCTTTGCATATTTTTTGAAAACGGACAGATAATAGTAAAAAAGGATTTCAGGAGGGACAGAAATGGATTACGACAAGAAGGATTATAAGAATTTTATTGAGAAAAAATCGCCGAACAGCAAGCTGTGGAGAAATATGCTGAGTTCCTTTGTCGTGGGCGGACTTATATGCACTCTCGGTCAGGGAGTCGGGAATATATACAAAAACTTTTTCGGACTCGATGAAGCGGATGTCAGAATAGCTGTTCCCATAACTATGATTTTTCTGGGAGCGCTTTTTACAGGTCTTGACCTTTATAACAAGCTGGCAAAGTATGCAGGGGCGGGAACTCTGGTTCCTATTACGGGTTTTTCTAATGCGGTGGTGTCCCCTGCTATTGAGTTCAGGCGTGAGGGCTTTATATTGGGGCTTGCGGCAAAAATGTTTGTTATTGCAGGTCCTGTAATAGTTTATGGAATAAATGCATCAGTTATTATGGGACTTGTGATGTATCTGTTTGGACTTGTGAAATAAGAGGAGGAAAAGCTTGTGAACAAGAGAATGGGAAATCAGACGGTAGCGTTCCAATCGGAAGTAAGAATCTTTTCCACAGCTTGTGTTGCCGGAAAAAAAGAGGGTCAGGGACCTTTGGGAAAATACTTTGATGTTGTAATGGAGGATGCCGAGTGGGGAGAAAAAACATGGGAGAAAACCGAAAGCAAGATGCAACGGTCAGCTCTCATACGTGCGGTGGAAAAGGGAAGCGTTGAAGTGAAGGACATAAACTACATTTTTGCAGGTGACCTTCTCAATCAGTGCATAAGCTCATCCTTTGGACTTCTTGACTTCGGTGTGCCCTTTATGGGAGTTTATGGTGCTTGCTCCACAATGGCTGAAACCATCGGCCTTTCTGCAATGGCTATTGACGGGGGCTTTGCTGATTGTGCCGCCGCTGTTACATCAAGTCACTTTTGCACTGCCGAAAGACAGTACAGAAACCCTCTGGAATACGGCAATCAGCGTACACCTACGGCACAATGGACTGTAACGGGCGCAGGGGCGGCAATTCTTTCTAACAAAGGAGATGGGCCTTTTGTTACACATTTTACGTCGGGAAGAATTGTTGATATGGGAATTTCCGATGCAAACAATATGGGCGCGGCAATGGCTCCTGCGGCGGCAGATACCCTTGATGCACATTTTCGTGATACGGGAAGGTCGCCTGATTTTTATGACCTGATTGTGTCGGGGGATTTGGGACTTGTGGGCAAGTCGGCACTAATTGACCTTATGTATGAGAAGGGATTTTTGATTTCAAAAAATTATGACGATTGCGGCTGTATGATTTTTGACACAAAGCGTCAGGATGTTCACGCGGGCGGCTCGGGCTGCGGCTGTCTTGCGGTAACTCTGTGCGGATTTATTATGGATGCAATGAAGGCTGGTCGGCTCAAAAATGTTCTTTTTATGGGGACGGGAGCACTTCTCAGTCCTACATCAAGCCTTCAGGGCGGTACAATCCCCTCGGTTGCTCATGCCGTTGCTCTTGCTTCTGAAAGGATGTGATTTTGTGGAAATGTTTTGGGAATACTTCAACGCCTTCTGGGTGGGCGGTCTTATCTGTGCCCTTGCCCAGATTCTTGTGGACAAGACAAAGCTCACTCCTGCAAGAATTCTTGTGGGCTTTGTGGTTCTGGGGGTTATCCTCGGCGGATTGGGACTTTATGAAAAGCTTGTTGACTTTGCGGGTGCTGGTGCGACGGTGCCGATTATGGGCTTTGGAAACACTCTTGCAAAGGGCGTTATCAAGGGAATTGAAGAAAAAGGCTTCCTGGGAGTTTTTACGGGTGGTGCTACCGCGGCGGCAGGCGGAATTACTGCGGCAATATTCTTTGGCTTCCTTGCGGCGATTTTTTTTAAGCCTCATCAAAAATAACCGAAAATTTTTTCAAAGCCCTTGCAAAAAGCGTTTGGAGGTAGTATAATAAAATAAAATATATTTATACTGAGGGGAGTGTTTTTTGTTTGAAGGAAATTGATAATGCGGAATTGGAGAAGCAACGGGATTTTATACAGAAAATCCGTCTTGAAAATCATACCTGCAACAAACAGCCCCTTGCTTTTGTGGAAACCTATGGCTGCGCTCAGAATGAAAACGATTCCGAGCGCCTTTGCGGTATGCTTTCGGATATGGGCTATGGGTTTTGTGGTACTCCTGAGAAGGCTGATTTGGTACTTTACAATACCTGCGCTGTTCGTGAAAATGCGGAGCTTCGTGTTTTCGGAAATCTGGGCGCACTAAAGCATCTGAAACGGAAAAAACCGTCTCTTCTTATCGGCGTTTGCGGATGTATGATTCAGCAGGAGCATATTGCGGAGCAGATAAAGAAAAAGTATAAGCATGTGGATATGATTTTCGGTACTCATGTGGTATATCGATTTCCTCAGCTTCTTGACGAGGCTCGCTCGGAAAACAGAGTTATTGATATTGAAGACAGTGAGGGTGTGATTTTTGAGGGTGTGACTTCAAAACGTGATAATCCACCTCTTGCAAAAATTCCGATTATGTACGGATGCAATAACTTCTGTACATATTGTATTGTACCTTATGTTCGCGGTCGTGAGAGAAGCAGAAGTGCAGAAAATATTCTGAATGAGGTTAGAGAAGTTGCGGCTCTTGGTTACAGAGAGGTTATGCTTCTGGGACAGAACGTAAATTCTTACGGCAAGGATTTGGAAAACCCTTTGACCTTTGCAACACTTCTTCGTGAGGTGTGCAAGGTGGATGGAATTGAGCGTATACGCTTTATGACCTCGCATCCGAAGGATATTTCGGACGAGCTTATTGATGCTATGGCGTCCGAGGACAAAATCTGCAAACAGCTTCATCTACCGGTGCAATGCGGTTCGGACAGAATTCTGAAAAAAATGAATCGCAGCTACACAAGAGAAAAATATCTTGATATTGTCAGGAAGGTTCGGGAAAAGATGCCTGATATTGTCCTGACAAGTGATGTTATTGTGGGTTTTCCGGGTGAAACCAATGAGGATTTTGAGGAAACAATGTCAATTCTTGCGGAAGTGAGATATGATATGATTTTCTCTTTCATATATTCGAAACGCAAGGGTACTCCTGCGGCGGAAATGGAGGATTGTCTCACAGACGAGGAAAAACACCGCAACTTTGAAAGAATGGTTGCGTTCCAGAACGAAATTTCCAAAGAGAAAAATGATGCATATTTTGGAAAGTGCGAAAAGGTTCTGGTGGAAGGTCCCAGTAAGACCAATCTTGAATTTATGTGCGGAAGAACCGACGGCGGAAAAATTGTGAATTTCCGCGGAACAACGGAGCTTGCGGGACAGCTTGTTGATGTAAAAATTACTGAAGTGAAGACATGGTCGTTGATTGGCGAAATTATATAGGAGGAAACAAAATGAGAAACACAATTATTGAAAAAGCACAGGAGCTTGGAAGCCTTATTGCAGAAAGTCCTGAGAAGGAAAGACTGGTGAATGCCGGTGATGCAATGAACAACGATGAGGAAGCAACAACTCTTCTTCGTACCTACAACGAAAACAGAAAGACTGCAACAGAAAACCTTCGCGGAAAAGAACCCACAAAGGAAGAGCTTGAGGAATACAGAAATTATGTTCAGGCAGAATTCAACAAGATTGCCGGAAACAAGCTTATTGCAGAATATATTGAAGCCAGCAAGGAATTCGATCTTTTGGTGAATCAGGTTAATGCTGTACTCAGTTACTTTATTACAGGTGAGGAACAGGCAAGCGCCGAAGGCGGCTGCAGCGGCAACTGCTCCAGCTGTTCGTCTTGTCATTAATTTTTGACAAGCCCCCAAAAGCACAGAGAATCTAAATTTTACAGAGGAACAGTCCCCTGAGGTTGGAGGAATAGAAATGGCGGAATATACGCCTATGATGCGCCAGTATTTTGAAATCAAAAATGAATACAAAGACAGCATACTGATGTACAGGCTGGGTGATTTTTACGAGATGTTTTTTGACGATGCCCGTATTGCCTCAAAGGTGCTGGAAATAACTCTGACAGGCAGAGATTGCGGTCAGGAAGAACGTGCGCCTATGTGCGGTGTTCCCTTTCACTCGGTTGACAGTTATATTGCAAAGCTGGTGGAAAACGGATATACCGTTGCTATCTGTGAACAGACCGAGGACCCAAGTGCCGCAAAGGGAATTGTGAAGCGTGAGGTTATACGTGTTATTACTCCCGGAACGATTATGGACTCGGCGGCACTGGATGAATCGAAAAACAACTATCTTGCTTCGGTATTTATGGAAGGCAAGGGAGCGGGTGTTTCCTTTGTTGATATAACCACCGGTGAGATTTCGGTTAATGAATTTGAGGGCGAGGATGTTGAAATCCAGCTTCTCAATGAAATAAGCAGATTTTCTCCTGCGGAAATTATTATGAACCTTGAAGCTTTCGAGAAGGACAGCTTTGTAGGGAGGATTGCTGAAAGATTCGGTTGTCCCGTGAGAAATTATTACAACTGGTCGTTCGAGCGTGAAACGGCAAAAAAGACTGTGGCTGAGAAATTCGGCGAGGTTCAGCCTGAGCTTGCTCTAAAGGGCTTTTCCATAAGCAGTCTCGGTGCACTTTTGATGTTCCTTTCAGAGACCCAGAAAACAGAGCTTGCCAATCTTCGGGAGATTCAGGTTATTGAAACTCAGGAGTATATGGAGCTTGACCTCTACAGCATAAGAAATCTTGAGCTTCTTGAAACAATGCGTGACAAAAAGGCGAAGGGCAGTCTTCTTGCGGTGCTCAACAAAACAAAAACCTCAATGGGTGGACGTCTTTTGAGAAAGTGGATAACAATGCCTCTTGCCAACTGTGCAAGAATTCAAAACCGTCACAGAGCTGTTGCGGAGCTTGTGAAAGAACCTATACTGCGTGAAGAAATTATTGATGCGTTGAAGCCTGTTCAGGATATTGAAAGACTGATTGCGAAGACTACATACAAAACTGCAAACTGCCGTGACCTGTTGGCCATTGCCCAATCTCTTGAAACTCTTCCTGAAATAAAGAGACTTCTTTCGGGCTGTTCTTCGGGAGTGCTTCAAAATCTTTCAAGACAGCTTGATGTGCTGGATGATGTGAAGAATGTTATCTGTGATGCAATAAACCCCGAACCGCCCATTTCTCTGAGAGAAGGAAACCTAATTCGGGATGGGTTCAGCACCGAGGTTGATACTCGCCGTGAGCTTATGCAAAACGGCGTGAACTGGATAAAGAATTTTGCTGAAGAAGAAAAAGAAAAGACGGGAATAAAGAATATAAAGGTGGGCTACAACAGAGTTTTTGGTTATTATCTGGAGGTCAGCAAGCAAAACAGCGGTGACGTTCCCGAATACTTTGTGAGAAAGCAGACCCTTTCCAACTGCGAAAGATATATTACTCCTCAAATCAAAGAGGTTGAAGAAAAAATTGTTGAGGCGGAAAGCCAGATCGTCAATATGGAATATGAAATGTTTTGCAAGGTTCGTGACCTTGTGGCAGAGCAGGTGGGACGTGTGCAGAATACGGCTCATGCTATTGCGACAGTGGATGTTCTGTGTTCTTTTGCTTATGTTGCGGAAAAGAACAGATATGTTATGCCTGATATGAGCATTTCGGACAGAATTGAAATCAAGGATGGTCGCCATCCTGTAATCGAAAATCTGACACCTATGTTTATACCAAACGATACAGAGCTTGACGGAAATGACAGACAGATTGCGATTATTACAGGACCCAATATGGCGGGTAAGTCCACATATATGCGACAGACAGCTCTTATTGTACTTATGGCACAGATGGGTTCATTTGTGCCTGCAGCATCGGCTGAAATCGGTGTTGTTGACAGAATTTTCACCAGAGTGGGAGCCTCCGATGACCTTTCGGCAGGACAGAGTACCTTTATGGTAGAGATGAATGAGGTTGCATATATTCTCGACAATGCAACAAGAAAGAGCCTTGTTATTCTGGACGAAATCGGTCGTGGAACAAGTACCTTTGACGGACTGGCCATTGCCTGGGCTGTTGTTGAGTATATGGCGAACAAAAGCAAATGCGGTGCAAAAACACTTTTTGCTACTCACTACCATGAGCTTACGGAGCTGGAGGACAGAATTGACGGAGTGAAGAATTATTGTATTGCCGTGAAAAAGAACGGCGATGACATAACCTTCCTGAGAAAAATTATCCGTGGCGGTGCTGACGGAAGTTACGGCGTTGAGGTTGCAGCTCTTGCGGGAGTGAAAAAAGAGGTTACAAAGCGTGCCAAAGGAATACTGAAGGAGCTGGAGCTTCGTGACGGTAACGGAGCGGCAGGTGTTTCTGCAGCAAAGCTGCCGAAGAAAAAGGTTCAGGAAAGTCCTGAAGAGCAGATGCTTTTTGGCGGTTTTGAGGAAAATGAAATTATTGCTGAGATAAAGGGTCTTGCCCTTGATAATATGTCTCCTATGGAGGCTCTTACGAAGCTTTATGCCCTGAAGGCAAAGGCGGAGAATTTGTAAATTCGGAAATTTTCGAAGAAAGGAGTTTGTTATGGCGGAAATCAGAGTTCTGACTCAGGCTGTTGCTGACAAAATTGCGGCAGGCGAGGTTGCGGAGCGTCCTTCGGCGGTTGTGAAGGAGCTTGTGGAAAATTCAATAGATGCCGGTGCTGACAGGATTACTGTTGAAATCAGGAAGGGCGGCATTGCTTATATTTCCGTTGAGGACAACGGAAAGGGTATTCCCTTTGATGAGGTTGAAACTGCTTTTGTCCGTCACGCTACAAGCAAGCTCCGTGAAATTGATGACCTGTTTGAAATAAATACAATGGGCTTTCGAGGTGAAGCTCTTGCGAGTATATGTGCTGTTTCCGATGTTACTGTAATCACAAAACAAAAGGATGCGGCAGAAGGGGCTTTGGTTGCGGTTAATCACGGAAAGGTATCGAAAAAAGAAACTATTGCCTGCAACGACGGAACGGTTATGGTTGTTGAAAATCTTTTTGCATCCGTTCCTGCAAGAATGAAGTTCTTGAAAAAGGATTCTACGGAATCAGGGTATGTAGCCGATGTTCTTTGCCGTATTGCTCTTTCAAAACCACAAATTGCTTTTCGGTATGTGTGTGACGGCAAGGAACAGTTTTCAACCTCCGGCGACGGAAGTCTCAAAAATGCAATCCTCAATATTTATGGAATTGACCACGCAAAGGGTGTTCTCGGTGTTGAACACTCAGAAAATGGTGTGACGGTTTCGGGAGTTGTGGGAAAGGCGGAGCTTGCCAGAGGAAACAGAATGAGACAAACTCTCTTTGTCAATGGCAGATACATAAAGAATCATGTTGTTTCAAAGATTGTTGAGGAAGCTTACAGAAATGTTGTTATGACGGGAAAGTTCCCGTTCTTTGTTCTGGATATAAGGCTGTCTCCGTCGCTTGTGGATGTAAACGTACATCCGGCGAAAACAGAAATTAAATTTGCAAACGAAAAGGAAATTTATGATATAGTTTATCGTGCGGTGAAAAATGCTATTTATCATCGGGAGGAAACGGTTGTTCCTGAAAAAACGCCTGCAGCTTCTGTGAAGGTGGATACGGAAAAAAGCATATCATCACCATGGCAGCTTGTGAAGCCACAGGACAAGAAGCGGGAGGAAACTGTTGACAGGAGGACTGTTGCACAGTTTTTGGAAAATACCGTGCCAAAACATGGTGAGATAGTCTTCAATGCTCCGAAAACAGAAAATCCTTTCCGTCCCGATTGGGAAAAGGAAAAAATTGTTGTTTCAAAAGAAGAGACTGCTCCCGTGAATGATATATCCGAAGTTGTCAGCGAGGAAACAAAGTCTTCTGAAAACATTTCTGTTGAAAAAAATGAACCGATTAAGCTTTTTGCGGATATGCCTGAATGTACGGTTGAAGAAAGTTTTGTTGTTGTGGGTCAGGTTTTCGGGACTTATGTCATTGCTCAGAAGGGCGAAAAAATGTTCCTTGTTGACCAGCATGCGGCACATGAGCGAAAGCGTTTTGAAATATTGAAAAAGGATTATCAGGAAAGAGGGGTTTCGGGACAGCTTCTTCTTGCGCCAATTGTGCTTGATGTTGACAGCTCCGAAATTCAGGTTGTGAAGGATAACTGCGAAACCTTGAAAAATATGGGCTTTGACATTGAAGAGTTTGGACGTAATTCGGTTATCATAAGGGAAACACCATTTGTTTCCGACGAGGAGGACATAAAAGCTCTTGCGGTGGAGGTTATTTCAATTCTGGCAGATGGTCGTCCTTCGGGGCTCCTCAGCTTTGAGGAAAGGCTTCTTGATACTGTGTCCTGTAAGTATGCCATAAAGGCAAACAAAAAACTCAGTGTTCTCGAAATGGAGGTTCTTCTTCGGGATGTTGAGGAGCTGGAGAAGTCGGGGATTACAACCTGTCCTCACGGCAGACCAATAAGGATTGAGTTCTCCAAGCGTGAGATTGAAAAAATGTTCAAAAGAATTGTTTAGGAGGCTGTATGCTGAAAAAGATTATAGCCGTTGCAGGACCTACGGCATCCGGAAAGACGGCACTTGCCATTGAGCTTGCAAAAAGGTATGACGGAGAAATTGTATCATGCGATTCAATGCAGATATACCGCCGTATGGATATAGGTACTGCAAAGCCCGATGCTGATGAGCTTGCGGCAGTACCGCACCATATGATTGACGTAGCAGAGCCGTGGGAGACTTGCAGTGTTGCAGATTTTGTAAAAAAGGCAAGGGCTGCTGTTGATGATGTTCTGTCACGAAGCAAACTGCCCATTCTTGCGGGGGTACGGGACTTTATATGGACAGCGTTCTTGAAAATATAGTTTTTGAGGATTTTGGAGCTGACCCTGAGTTCAGGGATGAAATGCAGATGCTTGCGGAAAAAGAAGGTGTGGAAGTTGTACACCGTCTTCTTGCGGAAAAGGACCCTGTTGCCGCAGAAAAGATTCATCCGAACAATGTGCGAAGAGTGATACGGGCATTGGAGGTTTGCCGGCTTACTGGAAAAACCTTTACTCAGGTAAACCTTGAATCAAGGCGTGAACCTATGTACAACTCTCTTATTCTGGGGATTGATTCCGAACGCGAGGTGCTTTATGAACGCATCAACAGACGTGTTGACAAGATGCTGGAGGACGGACTTCTTCGTGAGGTTGAACAGCTTCGGGAAATGGGTATAGGACGAGATACAACAGCTATGCAGGCTATCGGCTACAAGGAGCTTCTGGATTTTCTGGAGGACAAGGTCGATTTTGAAACGGCTGTTGAGAACATAAAGATGGAAAGCCGCAGATATGCAAAAAGACAGCTTACGTGGTTCAGACGAAATGAAAAAATTTGTTGGGTGAAGAATGTAACCGGGGCTGATTTTGAAAATATATTTGATGTGTGCGATAGATTTTTAATGAGCTGACAGAACGGAGTTTTTGTTATGAGTGAAGGCGGAAAGACCGCAAGGCAGGAAAGAAAACTGAAAAAGAAAAAGAAACAGCGAAGCTTTGCCGCTTTTCTTATTGCGGCATTTGTGATTTGCATTACGGCAAATGTGCTTATGAGCTTCGGAAACCGTATCGAGACTATGATTGTAAGACGTGGAACGGAAGAGGAGTGCATAACTGCAGAGGGATATATTTTCAGAGAACAGACCATAATTAGTTCTCCTGCAGACGGCTATCTTAGGTGTGAAGCGGATGAAGAACAGCGTGTGAAAATCGGTGAGACTGTTGCGTATGTTTATCAAAAAGAGATTGACCCTTCGGTTAACAGTGAGCTTGAGGCAATCGAAAAGGAAATAGCCAAGCTTTCTTCAAAAACGGGTCAGGAGGACATATACAGCAGTGATACAACCAAAATTGAGCAAAGTATTGCGAGAGATATGAGACGCGTTCCGTCTTTGGGATATGAGAACAAAACCGAAGAGGTTGCGGAAATACGTGATGAGGTGGACAGGCTCATAAAAAGTCGCAAGGTTGTGAAGGGCGAAGCTGTTGCGGATAACGCAGAGAATGAGCTTGAACGGTTGAGGGCAAGAAAGGCTGAGCTGGAAGCTGCTCACGGGATTGACAGAACACCGATTTCTGCTCCGAAGGCAGGGGCGTTCACAACGGGAGTTGACGGTCTTGAAGAGGCTCTTTCTCTTGAGAAGCTTGAGGGGATTACACCGGATTATTTCAAGGAACTGAACAAGATGAAGCCCAGAACCTCGTCGGACGGAAAAATCTCCACAGGCAGTCCTGCAGGGAAGATTGTGAACAACTACAAGTGGTACGTTGCATTCCCCATATCTGCAAAGCTTGCAGAGGATATTGACGAAGGCGATGCTGTTGAGCTTAGATTCTCGGATATTGATGCGAGAACCATTTCGGGAACAGTTTCATATGTTTCGGGCGAGGAAGGCGGAAAAGTGGCAGTTGTTGTCAAGTCAAACAAGTATGTTGATATGATTTATTCTTCCTCGAAGGTGAAAGCTGAGCTTATTACACATCACTATGAGGGACTCAAGATTCCGTCCGAAAGCGTGCGTATTGTTGACAACAAAACAGGGGTTTATGTTGTGCGAAACGACAAAGCAAGATTTTTCCCCGTTAACATACTTTACAACAGCAAAAAATGGGTGATTATTTCCGAAAGCCTTCCCGAAGGCGGCACAACAATAAAGCTTTATGATGAGCTGATTGTGGACGGAAAAAATTTATATGATAACAAGGTTGTGAGATAAATGTCTTATATTGAAAATAATCTGAATCAGGTTCTTTCACAAATCAATTCTGCTGCGGAAAGCTCAGGAAGGAATCGGGATGAGGTGAAGCTTGTTGCTGTTACGAAAACCTATGGTGCAGACTTGATTAACGAGGCTATTGAAAAGGGAGTTACCGATATTGGTGAAAACCGCGTTCAGGAAATTATGGAAAAATATGAAGCGGTTCTTCCTGTCAAGTGGCATCTTATCGGACACTTGCAAAAAAACAAGGTTAAGTATATAATAGACAAGGTAGAGCTTATTCATTCGGTTGACAGCTTTGAGCTTGCGAAGGAAATTGACAAGCACGCAAAAAAGATTGACAAGGTTCAGAACATTCTTCTGGAGGTCAATGTATCAGGGGAGGAATCGAAATTCGGTATCCGACCAGAGGAATGCGAGGAGCTTTGTTGCCGCATAAGTGAGCTTGAAAACGTAAAAATTCAGGGGCTTATGACAATTGCACCCTTTGTGGATGACAAGGAGCTGCTTGAAGAGGTCTTCGGAGGACTTTCACAGCTGGCAGAGAAAGTAAGAGAAAAGAATATCCCCGGAGTTTCTATGGATGAGCTTTCGATGGGTATGACAAACGATTTTTCCATTGCTATCGGCAAGGGGGCTACAATGGTCAGAGTTGGAACAGGAATTTTCGGAAAAAGAGACTATACAAAATAAAAAATATATGTTATAATATAATGAAGCATCAAATTTTGGACTTAAATATGTAAATTATAAATCTTTTAATATATCAGGGAGGAAAAGATATGAGTATTGTGAACAAAATGCTTAATCTTATTGGTTTTGAAACTCAGGATGATTATGAAGAAGAGCTTATTGAAAGCAGTGAATTTTCAAACAGCCAGGGCTTCAACGATGATGAAATCGAGACAGTGGGCGGAAAAAATAACAAGGTTGTGAAAATCCATACAACTGCACAGCTGAAGCTGGTTGTCATGCAACCCGAAAACTTTGAGGATGCAAGAGATATTGCAAATCACCTCAAAAACAAAAAGCCTGTTGTAATCAACCTCGAAAATGTTGAACGCAATCTGTCGCAGAGAATTGTTGACTTTTTGAGCGGTGCAGTTTATGCTTTGGACGGAAATATTCAGAAGGTTTCAAACGGCATATTCCTTATTGCACCTTACAATGTGGGAATTATGGGTGATTTTAAGGACGAACTCAGAAACAAGGGTATCTTCCCCTGGAATAGCTGATGGCATTGGAAATTGAAGAAAAAATGCTTCTGGCACGGGCAGAGGATACGGTTGCTTTGTGTGAAAAACAAAATTGCATAAGGCATATGGGCTTTCTTACACCTGCGGAGGCTGAACTGATACGGAGAAATATTGGGAAAAGTTCTGTTTCGACTATTTTCTTCGGAGGCTATCCTGATGCGGAAAGGACACTTTTTGTTGCACTTCCTGATTATCTGGAAGAAGAGTCTGCAAAGGAGCTTGTTTCTGTTGTAGAGATTAGGGGAAGGGAGATAGAGGAGCTTCGGCATCCTGATTTCCTCGGAAGTCTTCTTGGTCTTGGAATAAGGCGTGAAAAAATCGGTGATATTCTGGTGCTTGACGAAAGATGTCTGGTTTTTGCCGACCCGAAAATTGCAGAGTATATTGCTGAAAATCTCACCAAGGTGGGGCGAAAGGGCGTTTCTGTAAAGCTCGCTTCTTTGGACGAAACAGAAATTCCGCCGCGAAAAACAGAGCTGATTTGCGGAACGGTTTCTGCACTCAGGCTTGATTCGGTGGTGGCGGTTGCAGTGAGAACCTCACGGTCAGCGGCGGTAAGCTTGCTGTCCGAGGGGAGGGTCTTTGTGAACTGGACACCGGAGGACAGCCCCTCTTTCAAAATAAAGCCGGGGGATGTTTTCTCGGTGAGAGGCTTTGGGCGATTCAGGCTTGGCTCGGAGCTTTCCGAAACACGAAAGGGTCGTCTCGGTATCCGTATCGAAAAAATGATTTAGAAAAAGATATTTTGGAATATATGATGGAGGAAATATTATGTTGACACCATTGGAAATTGAAAATCGAAAATTTAAAAAGGAATTTCAGGGATACAGTAAGGTTGAGGTTACTGAGTTCCTGAGTGTAATTTCTGAAAACTATGAGCTTATTTACAAGGAAAATCTTGCCAACAAGGACAAGATAAATATGCTCTCAAATGCTATCAAGCAGTACAAGAGCATGGAGGAAACTCTTCAAAGCTCTATTGTTATTGCAAAAAGCACAGGCGATGAAATTATACAAAATGCAAAAAAGAGTGCTGACAACATTATCAAGGATGCGGAGAACAAAGCGGCACAGCTTCTTGCTGACGCAAGCCGTGAGGTTACTCGGGTTAGCTATGAATACGAGGATATGCGCAGAAATGTAGAGGTTTTCAGAACGAAGATAATTTCATTGCTTACATCACAGCTTGATATTGTGAAGGAATTCAATGTTCCGAAGGACGAGCTTCCCAAGAAGACTACCAAGCTTGAGCCAAAGCACATTGAGCTTGACAACGATACTGTTGATGCGGCAAGCGGTGTTTTGTCCACTCTGGAAAAGCTTGAACAGGTTACTATGGAGCTTCCGAAAATTGACATAAATGAAAAAGGCGAATATATTGAAGTGAAGACGGACGAGCCTGAGGACAAGGACTAATACATAAGGCTAAAAGGTGGGAGATATGTTTTATTTCATTTTGGGACTGGCACTTGTTGCTGTTGACATTCTTACCAAAATATCGGCAAACGCACGTCTTCAGGAAATTGGGACGATTCCGTTGATTGAAGGCGTGTTTCATCTCACTTATGTTGAAAACAGAGGTGCGGCTTTTGGTATTCTCCAGAATCAAAGATGGTTTTTTATTCTTGTTGCTATGGTATTTGCGGCGGCTTTGATTTTGGTTCTGACAAGATACAAAAACAGACCGGCACTTCTCAATATTGGTCTTTGCTGCATGGCGGCAGGGGCTTTTGGTAATACAATTGATAGAATATGGCGGGGATTTGTGGTTGATTTCTTTGATTTCAGGCTGATTGATTTCCCTGTTTTTAATGTTGCTGATATTTGTGTTTGTGTGGGCGCAGGGTTATTGGCAATTTTTTTTGTTTTCTGCGACCGAAAAGAAAAGGATTGTGTGAAAGATGATACTGACAACTGATTCTTCGGGAAAGAGACTTGACGCATATCTTGCGGAGAAGGTTCCGGAGCTTACACGTTCCAGAATCCAGAAGTTGATTCTGGACGGTTTTGTGACTGTCAACGGCAAATGTGTAAAATCAAATTACAAGCTTCGTGAAAAGGACGAAATCTCTGTTGAAATTCCCGAGCCGAAGGAAACCGAAATAGCTGCGGAAGAGATTCCGCTTGATATTGTTTTTGAAGATGACTGTATGCTGGTGGTGAACAAGCCTCAGGGTATGGTGGTGCATCCTGCGGCGGGGAATTATAGCGGAACGCTGGTGAACGCCCTTATGGCATATTGCGGTGAACGGCTGTCCGGAATAAATGGTGAAATCCGTCCGGGTATACTTCATCGAATTGACAAGGATACAAGCGGTCTTCTTATGGTTGCAAAAAATGACAAGGCACATCTTGAGCTTTCGGCACAGATAAAGGACCATAGTCTAAGCCGTGAATACCTTGCTTTGGTACACGGCAAAATAAAGGAAGACAGCGGCACAATTGATGCTCCTATCGGAAGAGATGAGAGAGACCGAAAAAAAATGACAATAACAGAGAAGAACTCCAAAAATGCGGTTACGCATTTTTTTGTGTTGGAGAGGTTTCAAAAATATACGTTTGTGAGATGTAGACTTGAGACAGGGAGAACTCACCAGATACGAGTTCATATGTCAAAGAACGGTCATCCCATTGTGGGCGATCCGGTTTATGGGGTAAAGAAGGAGGAATTTCGTCTTGATGGTCAATTGCTTCATGCTCATATGATTGGTTTTGTACATCCCGTTTCGGGCGAGTATATGGAGTTTTCAAGAGAACTTCCCGAATACTTTGAGGAGATTCTGGAGAAACTGAGGAGGAAGGAACTTTGAACATACATGACGGACACAGAAGAAGATTGGACCGGAAGGTTCGCGAACAAGGTCTTGAGATGCTTGAACCTCACGAACAACTGGAACACATTCTTTTTGCAGTTATTCCCCGTGGAGATACAAACAAAATTGCCCACAATCTCCTGAAACGTTTTGTGACGGTGGCGGGCGTTCTCAATGCTGACTTTGAAGAGCTTCTGACAGTGGAAGGTGTAGGAGAAAGAACGGCAATGTTTCTGACTACCTTGCCGCAGCTTCTGGGAGTTGTGGAGCGAAGTATTTTTGAGGGAGCACCGCCAAAGCTCGATTCTCTTGAGGCGATAGAGGAATTTGTAAAGACTTATTTCTATGGAAAGCTTACCGAAGCTGCGTATATAATAAGCCTGAATTCTACATACAGAGTTCTTGCGATAAGCAAGGTTCTGGAGGGTGGACAGAGTGAGATTTATTGCTATCTCTCTAAATTTGTGAAGCGGGCTGTCAGAGATAATGCGAGCTCGGTGCTTGTGGTTCACAATCACCCCTGCGGCAATCTCAATCCGTCTGTGGAGGACGTAACTACATCCAGAAAGCTTGAGAAAGCCTTTGAAGCTGTGGATATAGTTTTTGCTGACAGTATAATTGTTGCTGAGGGAAAAGCTCTCAGTATGCGTCAAAATGGTTATATATGAGAAAAGAAAACTTTTGAAAGCGGAGAAGGCTCCGTTTGTTGAGGAATAGGGATTATGGATTTTCAGGTAGTATCAGAATACAAGCCATCCGGCGACCAGCCTCAGGCTATTGAGGCTCTTGCAAAAGGTGTCAAGATGGGTGACAAGTTTCAGACCCTTATGGGCGTTACGGGCTCGGGAAAGACCTTTACTATGGCAAATGTTATTGAAAAGGTGAACAAGCCGACTTTGGTTCTTGCTCACAACAAAACTCTTGCGGCTCAGCTTTGCAGTGAGTTCAAGGAGATTTTTCCCAACAATGCGGTGGAATATTTTGTTTCCTACTATGACTATTATCAGCCGGAGGCTTATATTCCCAACTCGGATACGTATATTGAAAAGGATGCACAGACAAACGAGGATATTGACAAGCTGCGTCACTCTGCTACGGCGGCACTGTTTGAACGCCGTGACGTAATTATTGTAGCTTCGGTCTCCTGTATTTATGGACTTGGAGACCCTATTGATTATAATAATATGGTGATTTCTCTCAGGACGGGTATGGAACGTGACCGTGATGAGGTTATTGATAAATTAATTGAAATTCAGTATGAACGAAACGACATCAACTTTACCCGAAACAAGTTCAGGGTCAGGGGCGATGTTGTTGACATTTTTCCGTCTTATTCGTCGGGGAATGCAATCCGAGTTGAGTTTTTCGGCGATGAGGTCGATCGTATTGCGGAAATAAGCTCGGTTACGTGTGAGGTCATAAAGGTTTTGAAACACGTTGCCATTTATCCTGCCTCCCATTATGTTGCAAGCAAGGAAAAACTTGAACGTGCAATCGGTCAGATTGAGGAGGAAATGGAGGCACGGGTTGAAGAATTCAAGGCGAAGGAGTGTCTTATTGAGGCTCAGCGCATAAAAGAAAGAACCAAATATGATATGGAAATGCTGAGGGAAACAGGCTTTTGTCAGGGTATTGAGAATTATTCCAGACACATAAGCGGTCGTGAACCCGGAAGTCCGCCCTTTACACTTCTTGATTATCTTCCGAAGGATTTCTTGCTTATGGTGGATGAGTCACACGTGACGATTCCTCAGGTGAGGGCTATGTTCGCAGGCGACAGAGCCAGAAAAACCAATCTGGTTGAATACGGTTTCCGCTTGCCTTCGGCTTATGACAACAGACCCCTCAATTTTGACGAATTTTATGACCACATTAATCAGGCAATTTTTGTCAGCGCAACCCCTGCGGATTTCGAAAAGGAGCGCTCAACAAGGATTGTGGAACAGGTAATCAGACCTACGGGGCTTCTTGACCCGAAAATTTCCGTTCGTCCGATTGACGGGCAGATTGACGATTTGTACGGCGAAATAAAGAAGAGGGTTGAAAAGAACGAGAGAGTTCTGGTTACGACGCTCACAAAGAAAATGGCGGAGCGGCTTACAGAATACTTTGAAGAAATGGATATGAAGGTGCGTTATCTTCATTCTGAGGTTGAGACAATTGAAAGAATGGAAATAATCCGCGATTTGCGGCTTGGTGTTTTTGATGTTCTGGTGGGAATAAACCTTCTGCGTGAGGGGCTTGACATCCCCGAGGTATCGTTGGTTGCAATACTGGATGCGGACAAGGAAGGCTTTTTGCGAAGCGATACCTCGCTGATTCAGACAATCGGACGTGCCGCAAGAAATGCAGAGGGTACTGTTATTATGTACGCGGATACGATTACGGGCTCAATGCAGAGAGCTATTTCTGAAACTGAGCGACGTCGTGAAATTCAGTGGGCGTACAACGAAAAGCACGGTATCGTGCCAAAAACAATACGCAAAGAAGTACACGAAATTATTGAAGCAACCGTTGCGGACAGCAAGGTGCCGAAGCACGGCAGAAAGAAAACGGAAGCTGCTGCAGATATTACACAAAAGACAATTGCGGAGCTTACGATGGAAATGAAAAAGGCAGCAGAGCTGTTGCAGTTTGAGCTGGCGGCAAAGCTGCGTGACGAGATAAGAAAATTGGGTGGAGATATATGATTGAAAACAAGTACAGCAAATATATTCATGTGAAAGGTGCAAGGGAAAACAATCTTAAAGGTATTGACGTGAAGATTCCCAGAGACAAAATGGTTGTTCTCACAGGTCTCAGCGGCTCGGGAAAGTCTTCTCTTGCTTTTGAAACAATTTATGCGGAGGGACAGAGACGTTATGTGGAGTCCTTGTCTGCATATGCCCGTCAGTTTCTCGGACAGATGGAAAAACCGAATGTGGAGTCTATTGACGGACTTTCGCCGGCTATTTCCATTGACCAGAAAACAACAAGCAAGAACCCACGTTCTACTGTCGGAACAGTTACGGAGGTTTATGACTACGTGAGACTTTTGTTTGCGAGAATTGGTATCCCTCATTGCCCCAAGTGCGGCAAAGAAATAAAGTCACAGAGCATTGACCAGATTGTAGATAGCGTGAAAGCCCTTCCGGAAAAAACAAAGCTTCAAATCCTTGCACCTGTAATCAGGGGCAGAAAAGGTGAATATGCAAAAATTTTTGAAAAAGCGGCAAAGGATGGTTTTGTTCGTGTGCGTGTTGACGGGGAGGTATATGACCCTTCATCTGATGAAATAAAGCTGGACAAGCAGAAAAAACATAATATAGAAATTGTGGTTGACAGACTTGTTGTCCGTGAGGGTATGGACAAGAGACTAACGGATTCTTTGGAGACAGCACTCAAAATGGCAAACGGTCTTGTGGTGGTACAGCTTATTGATGATGATTCCGAGCTTTTGTTCAGCCAGAATTATGCCTGCGACGATTGCGGCATAAATATCGAAGAACTGACACCCAGAATGTTTTCCTTCAACACCCCTTACGGTGCGTGTCCCCATTGTATGGGGCTTGGAGAGGTGGAGCTTCTGGATGTTGAAAGGCTCATACCTGACAAGTCAAAGAGCATAAATGAAGGTGCTATTGCCTGCTATGGCTGGACGGGAACAGACAAGGACAGTATCTCGGCAATGTATTATCGGGGCCTTGCCAAAAAGTACGGGTTCAGCTTGGACACTCCCGTTGAAGACTTGCCTGGGGATATTGTGGACATTATTCTTTACGGAACAAAGGGCGAAAAGGTTCATCTCTCCTATGAAAAGACTTATGCCAGAGGTGAGCATTTTGCACGCTTTGAGGGCATTGTGAACAATGTTCTGAGACGTTATCAGGAAACAAATTCCGAGTGGGCGAAACGTGAAATTCAGGAGTTTATGAATGTTACTCCCTGCCCTGAATGTAAGGGTACACGTCTCAAAAGGGAAAGCCTTGCGGTTACGGTAAAAGATATGAACATTAATGACGTGAGCAATCTTTCCATTGCGGAGGCTATGGAATTTTTCGACAAAATGGAGCTTTCGGAACGTGAGAAGTTTATTGGATCCCAGATTTTGAAGGAGATAAAAGCACGACTTTCGTTTCTTGTGAGTGTCGGTCTCGAATACCTGACTCTTTCACGCTCCAGCGGCACACTTTCGGGCGGTGAGGCTCAGCGTATACGTCTTGCAAGTCAGATTGGTTCGGGACTTATGGGGGTTGTTTATATTCTGGATGAGCCAAGTATCGGGCTTCACCAAAGAGACAATCACAAGCTTATTGAAATGCTCAAAAGACTTCGTGACCTGGGAAATACCTTGCTTGTTGTTGAACACGACGAGGACACTATGCGAGCAGCCGACCATATTATTGATATTGGCCCCGGTGCCGGAATTCATGGCGGATATGTGGTTGCAGAGGGTACTGCCGAGGAAATAATGAAGTGCAAGGAGTCCGAAACAGGACAGTATCTCAGCGGAGAAAAGTATATCCCCGTGCCCTTTGCGAGACGTCAGGGGAATGGTAATTTCCTGCGTCTTGAAGGTGCGGCACAGAACAACCTGAAAAATGTTGATGTGGATATTCCTCTTGGAACATTCACTTGTGTAACGGGTGTCTCGGGAAGCGGAAAAAGCTCCCTTGTCAATGAGGTTCTCTACAAGATTCTTGCAAACGACCTTAATCGTGCAAAACAAAAGCCCGGAAAATTCAAAGCTATAAGCGGTCTTGAAAACTTAGACAAGGTTATTGATATTGACCAGTCACCAATAGGAAGAACACCCCGTTCAAATCCTGCCACATATACGGGACTTTTCGGGGACATAAGAAATCTTTTTGCATCAACTCCTGATGCGAAATCCAGAGGTTATGGTTCGGGGCGTTTCAGCTTTAATGTCAAGGGCGGCAGGTGTGAATCCTGTCAGGGTGACGGTATAATCAAAATTGAAATGCATTTTCTTCCCGATATTTATATGCCTTGCGAGGTTTGTGACGGAAAACGTTACAACCGTGAAACGCTGGAGGTGAAATTCAAGGGAAAAAGCATTGCAGATGTACTTGATATGACAGTGGAAGAAGGAATGAACTTTTTTGAGAGTATTCCCAAAATTGCAAACCGTCTCAGAACACTCTATGAGGTAGGTCTCGGTTATATAAAGATTGGTCAGTCTTCAACAACTCTCTCGGGCGGTGAGGCACAGCGTGTGAAGCTTGCCACAGAGTTGAGCAAGAGGAGTACAGGAAAAACAATCTATATTCTTGATGAGCCTACAACGGGTCTGCATACCGCCGATGTTCACCGTCTTATTGACGTGCTTCAAAGGCTGGTTGATGCAGGAAATACGGTTGTTGTTATTGAACACAATCTTGATGTAATCAAAACTGCCGATTATATAATCGACCTTGGTCCCGAAGGGGGAAACAAGGGCGGAAAAATTGTTGCGAAGGGTACGCCTGAAGAGGTTGCGAAGAGCAAGAAGTCTTATACGGGTATTTATTTGAAGGATGTACTCAACCGGAAGTAAATGACAGAGGGGCTGTGACAAAATGAAATTTTCGGGACGGGATGGAACCCGTCCCCTACGCATATTGTGCACTCATTTTTGGTGACACAATTTGTAGGGTTCGGTTTCCACGCCGAACCGTTTTTTTGTTTTGTTACGCCCCTCTTGTTGTGGACACTGCATGAGTTTTACAAAAAAAGCTGGACAAATATCGTATTTTGTGGTAATATAGTACTTGCGACAAATTTTTCTTTTTAAATTGTATAATACGTACCCATTGGGGAAACGCTGTAAAAAAGCGGGTCCTCCAGCTTTGTCATTCCAATGGGTGCATAAAGGAAAAGTTTGTCGCAGAACTTGCATGGAGTGATACGTTTTTTGGATGTGTCACTTTGTGGCACATCTTTTTTTTGCAAAGGAGCGATAACTATGCTAAGCTACAAAAAACTCTATCACAAGCTGTTTAACGATATGACACACATCATTTTTGACTATGAAAACGAGCCTTCGGACATTATCGAAAGACTGAAGCAGTCACAGCTTGAAGCTGAGGAAATGTATCTTGATATGTGCGAAGAGGCATTTCCCAACGGAGAAGATTTGGAGCATGATGATGAGGATTTTGATGACGAAGCGTAAAAAAGCTTTTCGGTTCTCATTCAAAAAGGCTGTAACAAAATGAAATTTTCGGGACGGGATGGAACCCGTCCCCTACGCATATTGTGCACTCATTTTTGGTGACACAATTTGTAGGGTTCGGTTTCCACGCCGAACCGTTTTTTTGTTTTGTTACGCCCCTC
>SVKC01000067.1 GCA_015068655.1 Oscillospiraceae bacterium | reverse complement strand
AAGTCAATAGTTGCCTTTTTGCTGAACAAATAGTATTTTCATCGTTATGGGCATAGGTCTTACATCGACGCTCTCTAAGATTTTTTATCAACAAACTATGCTGATTCAAAGCCTTCTTGAAAGCTTTGCAATATTCATTTACATCAAAAGAATTATCGAAGTATTCGTTATTTTGTGCACACATGTTTTTTATTCGATATATTGATAGTCCTTCTTTTTCATCCAACAGTTTTGCCAGTTCCATAGAATACCTATATATCAAAGAACTGTGTGTTATGTAAAAGAAATTTTTTGCAATTTTCATTCTTTCATTGCCAAGGCTCCTTATTGCATCTAAAGAATCTAAACATAACCACACCCACACGATTTGCAAATGTAATCCATCTAAAACTTCTGTCAATTTTTCTTTTGAAATCTTCTCATTCATGTCGTTTTTTACCTCGACAACATATTCTGATACATCCTCATAAGTTCCGCCACGCACATACTCTCCGTAAATTCTCCTTTTACGGGAAAACCATAAGCTTGCATAACCGCACGGTCATTTTCTCGATGTGCCTTTAACAACTCAGCAAATAAATACATTTTTTCTCCATACATATCCGCAAGACTGCAATTCGGATATAGTTGTCTTGCTTCAATAATTGCCTTTGCTGTTTGCTCAATCTTTGCTTTTTGCTCGTCGGTGGGATTGCACCATGGGAAGTTGTTGTATACAATATCTTTTGAATATCTATAATCACTCTTTAATCTTCCGGCAACAGCTCGCATCCATGCCATATGAACATTTGAAGTAAGAACACCAAATTCATAATACGACGCATTTTGAATAATAGTTGCTGAATCAGTTGGAACAACATCCTTTCCTAAGAAACCTATGGGTATATATTTGCGATTTTCAGAAGAAACACGAGGTACAATGACATAAGTATCAGGGTTGATTTGTTCTCTAAACAAAGTAGGAGTATCTGCCAGCTTTTGCCTATCAGGTGCACCGCTAAGTCTATCCTGTCTGCAGAGTTCAACACGCTTCATAATCTCGGGCATTTTCATAAGTTCAACAGGATTTGCTCCTACCAACCACAGACAATAACGCTTTTTGTTGTTTATGTACTCTTCTGCACCAACCAAAATTTTAATATACTTTTTAGCTGACGGTTCTTTCGACAGGAAACTCTCTATTTCATCTGATTCCAAAATCAAATGACCTCCATCGGCAGGTCTGTTACCTGTGGTCATTGCAGGCACATCACAAATCGGCTTGCTACGACTATCCAAAAACACAATAGGTGCTTCAATCAAATAGAAGTTAATAGTACTTACAATTTGAAATCTTTCAGCATTAAAAAGTATTTTTGGCTTGTTATTCTCACCTACGCTAAAACCAACAATAACACAATGAACAGCCGCCTTTTCACTTGCTTCACTATCCCATTTAAATGTTCTGTGTGCAAAATCAATATGCACATCAAATCTATCATAAAGCGGTTTCCATACAGCTGCCACTTGCTCACCTTGAGTAATAGAATTTGTTGAAACAAACGCTGAACGAATACTTGTACCATATATAAATTGGGATGCTTTGAAATACCAACCCGATACATAGTCGATTTTTCCTGCAGTTTTATAAGGCTTGCCTTTTTCATCAACATATATTGAAAGTATATCCTGCTTTTGCTCAGACGATTGCAAGGAATACCCCACAAACGGCGGATTACCCATAATATAATCAAGTTTATCCTTAGGAACAACACTTTCCCAGTCAATTCTCAGTGCATTGCCTTCCACAATATTCGCATAAGACTTGAGAGGCAGAAAGTCAAGGCTCTGTCCCACAATTTCTTCTGTTTCTCTCATCATCTGGCTTTCTGCTATCCAAAGTGCCGTTTTTGCTACAGTCACAGCAAAGTCGTTTATCTCAATGCCGTAGAATTGACCGATTGAAACCTTGATAACACCCGAGAAGTCTGCCATTTCTATCTGGTCGTTTCTGCTTGTGGCTATTGCATCATTTTCAAGACGGCGAAGTGAAATATAAGTTTCTGTCAAAAAGTTACCGCTACCGCACGCAGGGTCAAGGAATGTAAGTGAAGCAAGCTTGTTCTGATACTCAGATAACCTTGCATTTCTTGTCTTTTCCACCTTCAACGCCTTGATTTCTTCAAGCTCATCACGAAGTTCATCAAGAAATAACGGGTCTATAACCTTATGTATATTGGGTATAGAAGTATAATGCATACCACCGCTTCTTCTTGTTTCGGGATTGAGAGTAGATTCAAATACAGCACCAAAAATAGTAGGGCTTATGTCAGACCAGTCAAAATCCTCACTTGCTTCTCTCAGCAGTATTTCCCGTATTCTATCGTTCATTTGTGGAATCTCAATATGCTCATCCGCAAAAAGACCGCCGTTAACATAAGGGAATGCAAGTAGATTTTCGTCCTCATAAGGGTCACGGTCACAAGGCTTTGTGTCAAGCATCTTAAAAAGCTCAATGAGAGCCTTTCTCATATCCTTAGAGGCAAAAGAAGCAATATAATTGTGAAACATTCCGTGTTTTCCGAATATACCTGCATCCTCGGCATAAAGACAGAATACAAGTCTTACACAAAGCTGATTAAGGCTTTTTAGTGTTTCCTCGCTCTCGGGATTGTGATACTGCTTTAATATTTCATCATAAAGAACACCTACAAGATTACCTGCTTTTATAGATATTTCCATTTCACGGTGTATATTCTCATCACCCTTATCAACAATGAACATCAAGCGGTAGTATTCCTTGTCCAGGTCACGAAGCATTATACTTTCAGGCTCACCGTTAGGCTTTTCCATGTCGTAGATAAGAAATTCTTTGAAATTACAAGTAATAACCCATCTTGGATGCTCAGATAAAGGAAGGTCAACAATATAACGCTTTGCTTGCTGAAAAGGAGTAAGGAAGCTTCCGTCTGACTGCCTAATACCCTTGCGTAAGTCTTTTTCTATTCCCTTTTGCTCAATCATAACCTTTGTTTCGGGAATATGCACGTCAATAAAACCGTTAGCCTTGTCTATCTTAACCTGTTCTTCAAACTTAATAAACTGCTCGGGATGCTCTACGCCCAGAACATCACGTATAAGAGAAGTCCAAAAAGATTGGCTCTCCCCTTTCTCGTATCCCTTATCCTTCCAAAATTCGCTGAAAGCTTTGGCAGCTTTTTTTCTTTCTACGTCTGTCATAAACACACTCCAACTGAAAATGATGTTATTTTATTTATTATAGCACATGTAAATTTAAATTTCAACGGTGTTGAGTGTAATAAACAAACAAATAATTACCCATAAGTAAACAAGCGTCCGCAGACGGGCGCTTGTTTACTTTTATATTTCCCAACCACACCCAAAATCTTCACACTTACCTTAATACCCCTTATATTCTCCCAAAAACGCGGTTTTGCGTGAAAAGCCTTACACCACAAGGGTTTGTCACGTATTATTCTGCGTGTTTTTTGCGTTATTTGTGCGTGATTTTACGCGTAACGACACAAACGGCTACAAAATTACCAACAAAATATTAGA
>SVKC01000026.1 GCA_015068655.1 Oscillospiraceae bacterium | reverse complement strand
TTCGCTATTGCTTCTTCTCTCCCACACCTCACGGTGTAAAACTTGCAAATCGCTTTTAAGTTCGTTGGTAACTACGCCTCGGTGGACTTTCACCACAGAGCATTGATATGCCCGTCATACGCAAAAAGCGGTAATTCCCGATTCGGGAACTACCGCTCTTCTTTTTGACTAAAATATTAATAAATACCCTGTGCGAGCATTGCTTCCGCAACCTTCATAAAGCCTGCAATATTTGCACCTGAAACAAGGTCATAACCAAGACCGTATTCCTCAGCAGCTTCCATTGAAGCCTTGTGGATGTTCACCATAATGCCCTTGAGCTTTTCATCAACTTCTTCTGCAGTCCAGCTGTATCTCATTGAGTTCTGAGCCATTTCAAGAGAAGAAACAGCAACACCGCCGGCATTAACAGCCTTTGAAGGACCTACAATAGCGTTGTTTTCTCTGATGTATTCCATAGCATCATCTGTTGTGGGCATATTTGCAACTTCAATATAGTACTTTGTGCCGTTTGCAACAATCTTCTTTGCTTCGTCAAGATTAACTTCATTCTGAGTTGCACAAGGCATACAAATGTCAACCTTTACCTCCCAGGGCTTCTTGCCGGCAAAGAACTGACAACCGAACTTGTCAGCATAATCCTGAGCACGGTCACGACCTGAAGATCTCATTTCGAGAAGGTACGCAATCTTTTCCTTTGTTGTAACACCGTCCGGGTCATAAACATAACCGTCAGGACCTGAAATGGTAACAACCTTACCGCCAAGGTCAGCAACCTTCTGGCAAACACCCCAAGCAACATTACCGAAGCCTGAAACAGCAACAGTCTTGCCTTCAAAGGTATCATTTTCATGCTTGAGAACTTCGTTTGCATAATATGTAGCACCAAAGCCGGTAGCCTCGGGTCTGATAAGCGAACCACCGTAAGAAAGACCCTTACCTGTAAGAACACCATTCTCCCAGCAACCCTTGATTCTCTTGTACTGACCGTAAAGATAACCGATTTCTCTGCCGCCTACGCCAATGTCACCTGCAGGAACGTCAACGTCAGGACCGATATGTCTGTAAAGCTCTGTCATAAATGCCTGACAGAATCTCATAATCTCAGAATCGCTCTTGCCTCTGGGGTCGAAGTCACTGCCGCCCTTACCGCCGCCGATAGGAAGACCTGTGAGACTATTTTTGAAGGTCTGTTCGAAACCAAGGAACTTGATGATACCAATATATACAGAAGGATGGAAACGAAGACCGCCCTTGTAAGGACCGATTGCACCATTAAACTGAACACGATAACCTGTATTCACATGAATCTTGCCGTTGTCATCTTCCCATGCAACACGAAAAACAATTTGTCTTTCAGGCTCTGCCATTCTCTCAAGAAGTGCAGCCTTTTCGTATTCGGGATGCTTTTCAACAACAGGAGCCAAACTTGAAAAAACTTCAGTAACAGTCTGAATAAATTCAGGCTCGCCTGCATGCTTTTTCTTTACTTCTTCAATAACTCTTTCAACATATGACATAAAACTATGTCCCCCCAAAATATAGATTTGAAAAATATAAGAATAATTTTATCACTTTTTGTGCCTCATTGCAATAGTTTTGCAAAATTTTTCTTAAAATCTATGCAATTTTTCCAATATTATTTTTCTTGATATTTTTTGCTATGTAAAATTTAACAAATTTCTCTTATCCGTTTTTTTAGTTTATATGTTCTATTTTTTCTTTCATTTTTTCAGCATCCTTCTTGTCAAGCCAGCCCACTTCAACAGAAAACTTTACACTATCCAGAGGTGCCAGCACCTTTATTTGTCCATGCTCTTTCGCATAGGTATAGCCAAACGGCTCCGCTGTTGCAGGAAGAACCATTGCGGTTGAGTCTTCATCCTCCGACCTTGCAATCCACCGAATTGCACAAGGCATAGTATCAACAGCGTGTGCCGCATAATATGCACCCTCGGACGAATATTGCATGGTATGTGCAAAGCCTCGTTCATCACCCTTATATCCGTGAATGGTGAACAAAATTTCCGGGTCATAGGTTTCTCCCGTTGCACCCGTTTTGTGATGAAGCTCGGGCTTTTCTTCAAGTCTGTCCATAAAGCTTAGTAGCTTTTCCGCCTGCTCAGGAGGAATATCATCCCACGCAGACTTGTGCACCGTTATATTTTTGTAGTCAGCACTGTAAATCAGCTCAGAATTTTTGAGGGTATTGAAATTTATGTGGCAAAGATACATATACTCCAAAGGTCTGTGTCTGAGGTTTTCAAGCACAGCATCCACCTTTATCAACGTAGCATCAGCGCCAAGGCGGCAAACAGGCGAAAAAGCATAATGCTTCACAAACGAAACATTATATTCCACGCATCCGCCGATTTCCATATAATCCTCACCGCATTCAAGATAAGCAGAGTCATAATCCGCATTTGGAAGCTCACCGTGTTGAGGATGACTGTCACCCTTTCCCGGGCTTCCCATAGCCGTCGCTCCGCAATGAAGAAGAAAACCTCCGTAGGTTTTGAGATATTCTTTTGTGGGAACTGGCTCCTTGAAGCTCGTCCCCATAACAAGCTCACGACCGAGAAAGCAAGCACGCCATATCTGCTGTCCCTTAAAAGGCAGTACAACAATATACCCTTTTGTGTTTTCTATTCTCAATGCTTCCACTCCCGTAGAAAAGCGAAAAGCCACCGCCTTCATCTTTTCTGTTTCAACAAGCACAAACTCTCTGTCATCAAAAAATGCTTTTTTCAAGTTTATTCGCATATTATTTTCTCCCGACATAATATATTTATTTTATTATAGCAAAAAGCTTTTTCGTTTGTCAACAGCATATATTTAATAAATTTACGATTGTGCAAAAAATAAGAAATATTGTGCAAAGACAAAAGAATGGTTTTGTGTTATATTTGATATAAGAAAAAAAACGGGAAACTCCCGAAAATTTTATATTAGAAACAGGAGATGTTTTTATGTCAAGAATTTGTATTCCACACGAAGAGTATCTTGAAAGAATTCAGAAGGCCGCAAAGCTTGTTCGCGAAAAGGGTCTGGATGTTATGGTAGTTTGCAGTACTGAATCCGACTACGCAAATGCCAGATATTTCAGCGGTTTCTGGCCTCTTTTTGAACGTGCAGGTGTAGCTATTTCCGCAAACGGTGACGCTGCACTTCTTGCAGGTCCCGAATCTGCAATTTTTTCAAAGGACAGAAGCCACATCGACAAGGTTTTCGTCCTCAAAGAATTCAGAGAATCAGCTGACCCGTCTTACCCCGAGCTTCACGCAGATACATTCAACGATGTATTCAAGGCAATTGGCGTAACAGGCAGCAAAATCAAAATCGGTCTCGGTAGCTATGTTGAATGTACTCTTCCCATTTTCGAGGGTCTCAAGAACAGCTATCCCGAAGCTGAAATCGTAAATTGCAGCGATATTATGGTTACACTCAGAAAAATCAAGAGTGTAAACGAGCTTGCTTGTATTCAGGAAGGCTTCAGAATTGTTGACATTGCAACAGATGAAGTTATCAAGGCTCTCAAGCCCGGTGTTACAGAGCTTGCTATGGTTGGTATTGCACAGAAGGTAATTTATGAGCATGGTGCTGAATACGAAGGTCTTCCCATGTATGTATTCAGCGAAGCATCAACACGTCACGCAATCAGCCGTTCAAGCTACAGAACAATAGGCAAGGGCGACATCGTTCAGCTCAACCTTTCTGCAAAGATTGACGGTTATTCACCCGCAATCGGTCTTCCCGTTGTTATGGGCAAGCTTGAGGGCGAGAGACGCCGCATTGTTGAATTCTGTAAGGAAGCACATGACTGGACAGTTGACCAGATTAAGGCAGGTGTTACAGCATCTGATATTGCAAAGGGCTTCTACAAGCTGTACGAAGAAAACGGCTTCAAGGACAACTATGTATACGGTCCCTGTCATGGTACAGGTATGATTGAGGTTGAAGCTCCCTGGATGGAAACAGACAGCGACTACGCACTTGAAGAAAATATGACCTTCCAGGTTGACACATTTATCTCAGGTGATACCTTTGGCTGCCGTTGGGAAAAGGGTATTTCCGTAACAAAAGACGGTTGTCACTCAATGACAGACTATCTGAAGAAGGGAATTGTTGAACTCGATGTGTAAAGCAATAGGAAAAAAGAACTGGATTATCCCTGACTGCGAGCTTCCTCCTCCCGGAGAAGGTGTTGCAAAGGGACACGAATCCGTAATTATCGTAAACGACAGCGACGTTGATGCCGAAATCAACGTAAAGCTTTTCTTTACTGACAAGGATGCATACGAAGACATCAAATGGACAGTGAAAGCAGGCAGAGTTCGTTGCTTCCGCACAAACAACATAGACGATATGTGCGGTTTCAAGGTTCCTTTTGAAACTCAGTATGCAATGAAACTTACGTCCAACTGCGAAATCGTTGTGCAATACGGCAGACTTGACAATACTCAGTCAAACCTTGCTTTCTATACAACGCTCGCATATACAGAATGAGGTGTGAATTATGGAATATAATATGAGCTTTCCAAGAGAAGTAGATCGTGTGAAAAAAGACAGAATCCCCACAGTTATCTGCGGCGGAACCGTCGAATATCACGGACCTCACTGTTCCTATGGCTGTGATACCCTGATTGCAGAGGGCTTGATCAAAAAGCTTGCTGAAAAGAAAGAAATAATGATTGCCCCCACAATTTATTACAGCCCTTCAAGTTATGCCGTTGCCGACGAAACAAGCGGCACAGTACATATTGAAGAAGATGTGTTTGAAGCATATCTGTTCCAGATTTTTATGAATATGCTTGATGCAGGATTACGCAACATTTATGTTGTTATCCACCATCAGTTTGAGCAGGAAAACCTTATGCCAATGACACTCTCATATATGAAAGCGGCAAAGCGTGCAACAATGAGATATTTGGAGAAAACTCAAGGTCGCGGCTGGTGGGGTAGTGAAAACTACGCATCATATTACGAAAATCTCGGCGGTGGCGATGACCCCTTCAGTTGGATAAAGGTTATCCCCACAATGAGCACCGAGGTTCAAAACTCAACAGGCTACGACCATGCAGGAAAGTACGAGTGCTCAATACTGATGTCACTCTATCCTGATGCCGTAAAGCTCGACAGACTTGATGACATAGACCACTGGTTCACAAAGAGTGCGGCAGAAGCATCAACAGAGATTGGTGATGAAATGGTTCGTCAGTCCCTTGATTATCTGGAAAAGAGAATTGTATAACACCTCTATTGTTTGATAAAAAATCAATAACGTGGGGCTGTTTGAAAACGATGTTTTCAAACAGCCCCTTCTCTTTAATTCACTTGTTTACATTCCATAACCATAAATGCAGTTTTTTCCTGTTCTTTCATAAACGAGCCTACACGCTTGATATATTCCTCTGCAAAATCACAAACAGTACCGTACTTTTTTCCCGCATCGGAGCGTTCATCCAGCTTTTCAGGATGTTGAAGCAGTACAAATCTTCTGTTTCCGCCATCCGTATCATTCAGCTCCATCACAGCACGTGCAGAAGACCCTGCCACCGAGTTAACATCAACAGCAATACCGTTAGGGTCAAGGAAAACATCAAAAAGCTCTCTCATAAGCGCCGCCGGACGACCAAAATATAATTTTTCCTTCATCAACTGTTGAATTTCCACAGATGTAAATCTGTATTCAAAGCTGTCATCCCCCCATACACTTCTTACTTTTCTGTAGCTTTTTTGTAACTTGAAAATGAGAAACTTTCCGTCTTCCGTCTTCTTCGCAACTATATCGCCCGAAGCAATATCTTTTTCAACAAGCTCTGCCGAAAGTCTCCAGGAACGTTTTTCTCCGTCTTTGGACGTTGGATACACCTCCACCGCTCCGTCAAAGGACTTCAAACTCAAAAACTTCAAATCTTCGCTTACGTAAATGGGATAGCAAAGGGTCGGACGGCTTTCCTTGTCACCCATTCGCATCAGACTGACAGGAACCTTTGTTGAACCTTCTTCTATATATTCCTGAAGCCGTGTGAAATTATTCTTTTCCTTTGCATAAACAAGTATATACTCATTATTTCCGCCAACAACACTTGACACAACCTTTTCCCTGTGAGATAAGCCGAGCATCGCCACAAGATTATTTTCGTTCATAATACTTTCACAAATTTCTTTCGCAAAGGAAAGATAGTGTTCATCAACAATAAGAACAACAACACCATTTTCAGTCAATATTTCTTTTGCGAGCTTGACATTTGTGTACAAAAAAGACTTGAGCCGATTTTTTTGTTTCTCGCCTTTCAAAGTTTTTCCTTCAAATGGCTCTCCAAAGTTTTGGGGCGGGTCAAGAAAAACAAGATTTGCCTTCACATCCAAGGTGTCAAGAAAATACAAGCCGGCCGTCTCTTCTCCTTCAATATAGATATTTGATGCAATTTCGGGATTTTTTCCTTTTCGGTGTGCGATATTGAGCCGATAATTCTGCATCCTTTCAAGATAAAGCTTGTATTCCTGCTCCGGTGTCAACAGAACACTTCTATCCCCTGCCGCAAAGTCAATTGTTTTCATTATTTTATCTACACAGGCAGAAACATCGTCTTTGTATTTGAATGAATATACCGTTTGTAATTTTCCGATTATAACCCACCAATTGGCAAGCTCGTCAGGAACATCACTGTTTTCAATTTTGTCCAGTTGCACTATGTAAACCTTTTTTTTGTAAAACTGCGTTGCAAGATCAAATTCCGTTACAACATAAGGCTCTTTTTTTACAAAAAGTGCTTTTGTAACGAACATTATTACAGCCTCGCAGTTTTTTATACCCTGTGCTATCTGAGCATCCCACCTCTGCCCCACAGGCAAGGCATCAACATCATACCAAACATTGAGTCCTCTGCTTTTGAATTCTTCTACATATGCATCTACACGCTTGTCATTTTCATCTACATTGTAACTTATAAAATAATATTTTTCTTCGTTGCCGACACCGCTGTCAAATTTGTCTTCCACAAAAACACCTCCCCGGGCTTTTGTCAGTAGCTATTCCTCAATCACTTTCTTCAAAACAGGATAAAACGCCTCTGCCCACAGCTTGCATCCCTCCGCCCCGGGATGTCCGCCATAAGGAGCTTTCCAAGGCTCATTTTTGTCCGAGAGAACCACAGTATTGTCAAAAAAGGCATCTGCTTTCTCCGCCAATACTTCCCTGATATATGTATTTATATTCTCCCATATTTGGATTTTCTCATCAACATAATCAAAAGGCGGCACGGTTTGTATCACAACCTTAACCCCTCGATTGTGCAAATCCTCAATCAACCTAAGTAAGCCTTCCTTCACTTCATCTGTACAGTCTTGCTTGTTTAAAATATCATTCACACCAAAGCAAATAACAACAATGTCATTTTCCTTCGCCTTGAAGAACCACGCTCCGCCTGATGCAGCATCACAAGAACGTGCGAAGCCAATTCCAAGATTCCAGTAAGCACATTCTTCGCCCAGTGCCTCTGAAAGCCTTGCATTCCAATGGTCGTAGGAATTGTATTCTGTACCGATACCTTGAGTTATGGAATCGCCCCAGAAAGCAATTCTCTTTTTCACACTTCTGTCACAGCCTACCATTCCCGCAACAGGCATAAGCTTCGAATACTCCCACGCCTGACCTTTTTTCACATATATAGGAAGTATGCTTTCTTCATGATAAGGTATCATAGTTCCTGAAAAAGTCATTTCAAGACAAAGATATTCACCTTTTTCAAATTCTATTTCAACGGGGTCTGATGAAAAGAATTCTCCGGGATTAACCGTTTTTTTCTCTTTTCCATCAAATGTAATTTCGGCAAACTCTTCAACCAAAATATCACCATCACTATAATCCGAGACAGTTATATTTGAAATTGGCTTATCTTTTGGAAAAGTCTTACATTTTCCTATACGTGCGCTGTGAATTTGCCATGGCTCACACAACATATTTTTTCGGCTTTTCGTTCCATCCGCAAATGTACTGTCTGTAATATTGGAGAACAAAAGCGAATAATTGTATTTTCCGCCTGCAAAAATCTTATAAAAAACCCTGCCTGTTCGGATTTCGCCTTCCTCCATAGTAAAAAAGGTCTGATTTCCGCTCCCCGCAGTTGTGTTTGATACATATTTCTCAAAAAATTTCAAGTGTTTCCCTTCTTTCTCAAATAACATCCCACACAGCAATACCGTTTCCCAACAAAAAATCTTTCTTTTCCTCCAAGGTTTCAGGAATCGTTTTTTCCAAAACATTTGCAGCAATCTACCGGAAACGGTTTTAAGGATGTTCATAAAAATCTGTTCACGCGATTTTACTCACGAAAAGCTCCCCGGAATTAAGTATCCGTAAATTCCTGTCAAAAACGGGAGAAATAAGATGCTTAACTATAAAATCAACCCTTTACAATATCTCCGACGCCATTGAGAATATATTTGGGGCGATACGGAAACTTGTCGATATCTTCCCTTGCTGTAACACCGCTCAGAACGAGAACAGTATCAACATTCGATTCCACTCCCGCAACAATGTCCGTATCCATACGGTCACCGATAAACGCAATTTCTGCACTGTGACATTCGAGCATATTGAGACCGTGACGAATCATAATGGGATTGGGCTTTCCAACAAAATAAGCTTTTTTCCCTGTTGCAATTTCAATAGGTGCAATAAGAGACCCCGTTGCAGGCATAATACCACGCTCGGTAGGTCCTGTAATATCAGGGTTTGCACCAATAAGCTTTGCACCCTTGTTCACAAGCTCAATGGCCTTTTCAAGCTTTTCAAAGCTGTATGTACGGGTTTCTCCAACAACAACATAATCCGGGTCAACATCATTCATATAGATACGCTTATCATAAAGAGACTTTGTGAGAGCTGCTTCGCCAATAACATATGCCGTACAACCGGGATTCTGGCTGTGCAGGAACTCTGCTGTAGCCATAGCACTGGTGTAAAAGCACTTCGGCGGCACAGAAAGTCCCATTCTCTCCAGCTTCATACTGAGTTCGTGAGGAGTTCTTTCAGGACTGTTTGTGAGAAACACAAACTTCTTGTCATTGTCAAGCATCCAGTTTACAAAATCCGACACGCCGTCCAGAATTTTATTTCCATGGTATATAACACCGTCCATATCGCATATGAAACCGATTTTATTTCTTATTTCTTCCATTTTTCATACCTCCAATAGTTTTATTTTAAACTATATCGTCAAAAAAATCAACAGTATTCTACAATAAAAACATGGTTTATGCCGAAAACTTCAAAAGCCCCCGAAGCGTTAGCTTCGAGGGCTTTTCGTTGTTATTATCGAATTAAAGAAAAACTATCTTCTTACAATAATAACTGTTTTTACTACACGACTGCTTGACATATGAATGAATACTTCCGCAGGTACATCTGCTTCGTTGAAGATTTCAAGACTATCAATTACATCTGTATTTTCATCCGTCTTATATTCTGTAATTTCGAGTTCATTTTCTGTCGTATCAAATTCATAAATCTTCGCATTCTTGAACCATGATCTTTCAAGCTGTTCGAACTCTACACCATCTTCTTCGTCACCTGCAAGAACATCGTTTGAAATGTTGAGAATTGTGTCATCACGACCTACTACAGAACCCCAGAATACCTTGAATGCCACACTACCTGTTGAACCGTCAAGCTCCTTCGGATACTCACCTGCATATTTGTCGTCTTCTTCCTGTTCAGCATCAATTGCTATATCACGATAATCTTCATCAACTCTGAAAAGAATATGATCTTCGATAACCGTATAATAACCTTCATCATCTGTACCAAGTCTTACAACATCACCAGCCTGAAGGGTATTGACAACAATTTCCTCACCATTGGAGGTTTGGGTTTCAGTTGAGCCCCAGTATTCAACAGGTGAAGAACCAACATAGCCTTTCAGCTTGTAACGTGTATTGCCTTCAGGATCGTTGTCCTTTGAAACCGCAGTAATAACCATTACAGGTGATTCTGCATTAACCTCTCCTGCATTGGCAGCACCGCCATATACAAGAACGAACTTTGCAGCATCTGTTGTTGAAACATCATAGAATTCAACACTATATGAATCATTGTGTCTGAAATCTGTAATACTCATCTTCTTGTACTTGTCAACATCTGATCTGTCCTCAGGAATTTTGAAAATTGTAGCGTTACCGATGTTGATGTTCTCTTCACCGCGAAGCTGTTTGTTTGTTGAATAATACTTCACAGAATCGCCTGCTGCCATTTTTTCATAGAAGAAAATCTTGTCAGCTTCCAACTCTGTACCGTCTGTAACATAATCATCTTCTTTTGCTGTAATGATTTCATCAATAACAGTCTGTCCCTTGTTGTTCTTTGTTGAGAACTTGATAAGCTGTGAAACATTGTTGTCATTAAATACTGTTTCCTCTGAATATGCTGATTCACCACTGGGATTAGCTGTACCTTCAAGGGCAGTAATCATATCGTCATAACTATCAAAAGACTTTCCGTTTACCTTTGTTTTGTCATAAGCATAGTAAGCAGTCTTTGTACCGGTCTGAGTCATCACTCTGAAAACAAGAACCTCTTCCAAAACGTTTGTCTTGTCTTTGGCTTTATCCACACTCATAAGATAACCGTACTGCTGATTTGATATAACCTCATTCTTATCATAGCCGATAATATTGCCGTTGAAATCAAGATAGAACTTACCGCTGTCACCCATTTCAGGAGCAGACATTGTTACCTCTGCGTCTTCAATTGGATTAACCCAGGGAGCATAAGCTGAGAACTTGTAGGTCTTTCCGTCAATCTTGATTGTCTCGTCCGAATTCACACCCTTGACAGCACCTGAAACAGTTTCGTTGCAAACAACAGCTGTCAAAACCTGTTCACCGCCGTTGAGAGGATTGCTTTCCTTCACGCAAACAACGCTGCCTGTCTTGATTGTTGAGAAGGGAACTTCCTTGCCTGTCTTGTCAACAATCTTAACCTTCTTTGAGTTATCCTCAGGGTCGATTGTAATTCTGTTTTTGTTATCCTTCAAGCCTTTTCTCAGGTTGTTGTCAACAATTGTCTTTGAAGAAGGTGTGACAGAAGATGCAATATACGCAGTGTATGAATCAACAAATATAATATCATACTTCTTGTCAGCATCTCTGTCAAGGAGCTTCACAGAACCGATAAGAGGAAGTGCTGCATCACCCATTTCGTCATAGTAATCTTCATATGAGCTTTCCTCTGCAGTTGCAGCATAAAGCTGACCGTTGTAAACAACAATACTGTCTTTTGCAATACTGAGAGTTGTGAGACGTGTTGCATTTTCGCTTGCATAGTAAGCAATGCTTGAAGATGTACTTTCATCAGTCTCAATTTCATCAGCAGCAAGCTCAACTGTTACGCTCTTTTCAACATTTGCCATAATCAAAGTTCTTGTATTTGCGCCTCTGTCCTCTTTGTAGTAGAATGTAATCTGAGCACCCAGCATATCTGCATACTCTTCCATATTATCTACCTTGTAAGTAAGAGTTTCATCATTGCCGTATGCATCAGGAGCTGTAATCTGAATTTCGTCAGCTCTCAAATTTGCATCAGTAGCAGAAAGGCTGATTTCGGGATTTGATGCAATGAAGCCTGTGTTCTTGATAAGTCCAAGGTCAGCCTCAAGAATTGTCTTGTTTGAAATCTCGTTGTTTTCAGCAATCTTAACCTCAAGACAGTTGTAAAGCATCTTAGCAATAGTTTCACGTGTTGCGGGAACACCGAGCTGACCGCCTGCACCATCAATAAACTTGAGCTGTGTAGCAGTTGTCAGGTATCTTCCGTACCACGCTGTACCGGGAACATCAACACCCATTTCACCATAACCAAGAGCACAAACAATCATCTTGATAGCTTCTTCATAAGTAACCGTATTACTGGGTCTGAATGTGCCATCTTCGTAACCGTTGATAATTTTCATATCACGTGCTGTTCTGATGTTTCCGATTGCCCATGAAACACTGGGGTCTGTTACATCAGGGAAGGGGGGATTTGCAACATCAGTTGACCCGAGACTTCCCATTCCGCGGGTTCTGAGCAGCATTGCAGTAAATTCCGCTCTTGTAACATTGTTCAACGGCTTGAAAGTGCCGTCATCGTAACCATTGATAACACCCAGCTTGCTGAGTACGGTTACAGCCTCTTCTGTCTTGCTTCCTGCAGTTACATCAGTGAAGCTTGCAGCCGCTGCGGGCATAACAGCAAAAGACGTAACAACGAAAACAACCAGCATAAGTGTAGCTAAAATACGTTTTTTCATATTTTACCTCCTGTAAATAAAAATATATTTGTTAATTATTTTTCTGAAATTATTTTTCCCTGACACCGCGCATCATTGAGTCAGGCTCAATAGGGATGTCAATTTTGATTCTGGCAATACTTTGGGGGCGGTTTGCCACCTCCAATTCCTCGCCATTCTCGTTTTCCATATATTCAATTCTGTGCTTCACAAATTTTCCGTGTGGTCTCAGGAATTCCACCTCCGAGCCTTTGAAGAAACGGTTTTTTTGAACTACTGAGAGCATTCCATTATTTGGGTCATAACCCTCAACAATTCCCAAAAGCTCATAATTTCGGATGTATGAGCTGGTTTCATAATTCTGCTCATTTCCGTCAGGCTTTCCAAAGAAAAATCCTGTTGTATAATCTCTGTGACTGACCTTTTTCAGTTCCTCCATCCATTCGGGATTAATCTTAAACTGTTCAGGGTTTTCAAAGTAGCTGTCAATAGCATCACGGTATGCTTTCACAACTGTTGCGAGATAATACTCTGTTTTCACACGACCTTCAATCTTGAAGCTGTCGAGACCGCTTTCAATTAGCTTGTCAATATGTTCAATCATACACAAATCCTTTGAGTTGTATATGAATGTGCCTCTTTCATTTTCTACAACGGGCATATATTCACCGGGTCTTGTCTCTTCCACAAGATAATACTTCCACCTGCACGGATGGGAACAAGCTCCCAGATTGCTGTCACGGTTTGTCATATAATTGCTGAGCAAGCATCTTCCCGAATAGGAAATGCACATAGCTCCGTGCACAAAGGCTTCAAGTTCAAGTCCTTCAGGAGTTTTTTCCCGTATCTCCGAAATTTCAGAAAATGACATCTCCCTTGCAAGTATAACTCTTTTTGCACCCATTTTGTACCAAGCTTCTGCACTTTTGAAATTCACATTATTCGCCTGAGTGCTGATATGAATTTCAAGCTCAGGAGCAATCTCCTGCGTCAACTGAAACATTCCCAGGTCGGAAAGAATAACTGCATCAAATCCGGTTTTCGAATATCTCTTCAAAAATTCTTCATACTCGGAAATATCCTTGTTGTGCGGAATGATATTTGCAGTGAGATAAACCTTTTTCCCTCTTTCGTGAGCAAAACGCACGCCCTCGGCAAGCTCCTCAGGTGAAAAGTTCTCGGCAGCAACACGGAGAGAAAACTCCTCTCCGCCTACATAAACCGCATCAGCTCCATAAGTTATTGCAATTTTCAATTTCGTAAGACTGCCCGCAGGTGCAAGCAGTTCAGGCTTTTTCATCATTTTCGTCTTCCTCTTGACCTTCTTCTTCGGTATCAACCTCCGGCTCAACTACTCGTTTCGGCAGAGGCTCCATAGCGTCATATTCTTCTACCGCCTCAGCAATAGCCTCAGCCATAGCATCCTGACCGTCTTCAGAAAGAAGCACTTTCAAATCCTCGTTGTTATCCAGAAAACCGGTTTCAATTAGAATTGCCGGCATAAGTGTATTCTTGTTTACATAAAAATTGGCGGTTTTCACACCTCGGCTGTAAAGCCCCGTGGCTTTTGTTATTTTCTTTTGAACAATGTTCGCAAGTCTTGCCGCATATCCTCCCAGCTGATAGCAATAGGTCTCTGTGCCCGTACCGCCGCCCATATTACAATGGATTGCAATAAACAGGTCTGCTTCCGACTCATGAGCAAGGTCAACTCTCGCCTGAAGACTTTCCTGGAGAGAAGTATTTCCTATACTGTCCGACTTCTTTTCTCGGGTCATAACAACCGTATAACCCATCTTCTCCAGATACCCCCGAAGCTTGTCCGCAATTTCCCAGGTAACATCCTGTTCCCAGATATCTTCTTCGCCATTGTATGCACCTTTGTCAAAACCTTTCGGATTGTGACCCGCATCAATAACAATGACCTTTACATCCGTATAATCCTTTTCGGCAAAAAGCTTTTCAAGCTCGGACAACTCTTCTTCAGGAAGTTCCTCCTCATCAGATATATCCTCATTTTCGTCAACGGGCTCTTTTTCTTCCTCTTCAAGCTCGGTATCCTCGGGCTTTCCCGTCTCCTCTGTCTCAATGTCAACCATTCCCGACATTCTCATGTTGTAAACAATCTGAGCAACATTTGCACGATTGGCATTTTCGTCGGCTTCCTGTATGGTATAATCAAGTAGTCCGTAATTGTCCGCCACCTTCATATATCCTGAATACCACTTGTCGCCCTTGATTTTCAAGGCATTTTTTTCAAGACCTGCTGCACACACAGACATTTTCACAGCCTGACCGACAGTAACCTTGTCTGCAGGAGCAAAGGTTCCGTCACCCATTCCATTTATGAGTCCGCGTTCATAGCAGTAAGAGATAAAACCTATCCCCCAGTATCCGCTAGCCACATCCGAGAACGGAAGCTTTTTCACTATATGGGTTTCCTTGTTATAACCAAGCGTTCTTGCCATAAGAGCACAAAACTCGGTTCGTGTTATTTCACGTTCAGGACAAAATGTGCCATCCTCATACCCTGCAATAACTCCTATTTCCGAAAGATAATCAACAGCTTCAAAATTTCTGTGTGACGAGGAAACATCTGGAAACTCATATGCAAAAACACCCGCTTGTATTCCTGTGAGCAAAGCTATCACAACAACCAAAATACGTAAAAATGTGTTTTTCATTCCGACCTTCCTCGTTCATTTGACAATTTTCCTGGAAAACAGGTATATAACAGCAAAAGAAACCTTTTCACCGTTCCATAACATTATACTAAAATTTTTGTATATTTTCAATAGAAATTTACAATTTTTTTTTTGAAAAATGTAGAAAAAAAGGCATTATTCTTCTGCAACATTAACAAAATTTATTACAATTCTGTTAAATGACGGTTACAAAAAGAATTTACTGCCTTTCAGCCATATTTTGCACGAAAAAAAAGAACCACTCTGTTGAGCGGTTCATATTTTATTAGTCAGCACTGTAAGGCAGAAGAGCCATATATCTTGCTCTCTTGATTGAAACAGTGAGCTCTCTCTGGTGCTTTGCGCAGCAACCGCTGATTCTTCTGGGAAGAATCTTAGCTCTTTCTGTGATGTAGCGTCTGAGCTTTGCAACATCCTTGTAATCAATAAATTCTACTTTATCTACACAGAAGGCACAAGCTTTTCTCTTGGGTCTTCTTGCTCTGACTTTATCGTTTCTTTCCTTTTCAGGCATTGTTCTTTCCTCCTATCTCAAACAATTTAAAGGTTAGCCGCATTAAAACGGCAGATCGTTATTAGTTTCCAGAGCGACAAAATCGTCCTCTGTGTCTGCAGGCATTTCAGGAACACTTGCATCAAAGCCGCCGCGTGCAGGCGCAGAATAACCGCCCTCTTCAGCGTTTTTCTTTGATTCACCGAAAGAAACCTGACTTGCCACAACTTCTGTAACATAGTTTTTCTTTCCGTCCTGACCTTCCCATGTACGTGTAGAAATACGACCTTCAACAATAATCATCCTGCCCTTTGTGAAATACTTGTCCACAAATTCAGCAGTCTTGTTCCATGCAACGCAGTTGATGAAATCGGTCTGTCTGTTCTCGCCGTAGCCGTTGTCAATAGCAATTGAAAAACTGCAAACGGGAGTTCCTGAACCTGTATGTCGAAGCTCCGGGTCACGGGTAAGTCTGCCCATCAAAATCGCTTTGTTAATCATAAGCAATCTCGCTTTCTGTGAAAAAACTCACACAATTATTTCTCGTCTTTTTTGATGATAATGTTTCTGAGAATTCCGTCTGTGATACCGAACACACGTTCAAGCTCAGCAGGGAAATCTGCCTTTGCAGAGAAGTTAATCAAAACATAGTAGCCTTCAGCCATGTCATTGATAGGATAAGCCAATCTTCTGCGTCCCCATTCGTCAACGCTTTCAATTGTACCGTTAGCCTCAATCAATGATTTGAACTTATCAACCAATGCTGCTGTTTCTTCTTCACCCTTAGATGCGTCAACAACGAACAATGTCTCGTACTTGTTAATAATTTCAACCATTTCATTTCACCTCCTTATGGACTTTTGACCTTTGGGCATACCAAAGGTAAGGATTTTCCTAACCAAAGTATTATAATACACTTTTTTTGAAAAGTCAAGCTTTTTTTTACATTTTGTTGATACTTTTTATTTTTGTCGATACTTTTTGATAATTACAAACGTGAAATACAGATTACAATTCTCCGCACTGATATGACGATTTTTCAACTACCATGGTTCTACTTGCGCATGAATAGAAGAAGGTAGTGAAACTAATTGAACATCAAATTTCAAAGAAGGTTCCACCTTGCTTGATGCATTATGTATCCTCATCGTAAGAGTCCATCCCTCATCACAAACAATCTCAATTTTGTTGTTTGAATTTGGAACCAAGCCCATGTGATAAAACCTTGTAGGTAATTTCAACTTTGCAACATCAACCATAGAGCGATGCCCATTTATCGGACTATTCAGCGAACCTGCAATATTGATTGCCTCAACTCTTGTTGTTCTGTGCCTGTCATCTGTAATAACCTTGTAAAAATCATATCTCCCAATCATATATTCAATCAGTTTTCTGGGAATATCTGAATTTTTAGACGCAAGGAAATCCAACTCCTCCAAAAAAGCACAAAGTATCGGAATATAAAACCTTTCAGCCTTATCAGGTATATCATTCCACAAAGGAAAAGGCATATTCTTTTCTGTCGCAGCTATTCTCATATCTCTCAGCTCATTAAATATCGGAACAACTTTATTGAAATAAACATTTGAGCATGGTACATCGAACCACTCCTTGCCAAAATCAATTGTTGCCGACAATCTGCTGTGTTTTACTGCATGATGATTATGCTTGCAAGAAATACCAATTTCCCAATCGTTTTCTCTTCGAATACAAACAACATCACGCACATCCCCTGCTATTCCCTGAGCATCCGTTTGTATTGCAAGAGAAAGCTTTCCATTGCCGTATTCCAACTGAGGTTCAAGACGAACAATAACTCTGGCAGCAGCATCAGCTGCCCTAATAAGGTTTTCAGACACACCTTCATCCTTAGCTTTGCAAAAAGCATTTTGGGCTGTCTTGTAAGCATCTGATTCAACTATTGTTAATTTTCCATTTGTTTTGCCCAAAAGACGTTTCTTCAATGATAATAGACAAGCATATTCATATGCTTTTCCATATTCGGTATTAGATAAAGCCATAATACACCTCTTTACTGACTTGTCATTTCCAAGTACGGTCTGATATAATTTGCCACAAACTCCGCTAATGCCACAGGAACAGCATTGCCAATCTGTTTATAAACACTGACTAAATCACCATAAAACTCAATACTTGGCGGAAATGTTTGAATAGCGGCAACCTCACGCCAACTCAATCGCCTCGTCATACCATTTTCGCCAAACGCCCATAAATCTTTGTCAATTTTCACCATATCAGGTGAACCCGGCCACAAAGTAACCTGTTTCGCCATTGCTGGAACAGTATAAGCCACATCATCCCAATCCCTTTTGCGATTTCGCGACATATATCTTGATGAATAAGCCGCATCACACACCTCATTTGGTTTTGCTTCCTCCATATTTCCGATAGCTTGCCGCAATGTCATTTTTTTACCATTTGAATCTGGTAGTTCAAAATTTTTCACCGCTAAGTCATTTCGGAACCCAATAATAATCACTCGCTCACGATCTTGAGGAACCCCAAAGTTCTTTGCATTTAGCAGCTTGTAATAAACATCATAACCACATCGGGCAAAATCCTCAATTATAGCATCAATAACCTGTCCATCTCCCATAGTTAAAATACCTTTAACATTTTCTGCAATAAATACCTTGGGTTTGTTTTGACATACTAATTTTACATAATGCTTGTAAAGTACATTTCTTGTATCATCGATTTTCCTTGGTCCGCTCAGACTAAATCCCTGACAAGGGAAACCGCCTAACATTACATCAGAAATAGGTATAGTCGAATAATCTATCTTGGAAATATCTCCACAAACTACATTCGCTTTACTCCAGTTCTGATGAGTTTTACAGGCATCTTCATCGGAATCGTTTGCCCAAACGGTTTTATATCCTGCCCGTTCAAAGCCCATATCAAGTCCACCGGCACCACAGAATAAACTAACAGCCGTAAATTCTCTCATCTTATCCCTCCGTAAGCTTTATTCAAGTAATTTTATTATATCATAACTATATATTTTTTTCAACTTTTTTATAAATCAATTTTACATTTCTTTTTAATTCTCTACGCCCTATTATTCATAGTATTTATAAAATATTCAAAATTTTTATGAATGAATGTAATATTTTATGTAATAATTGAATAAAAGAGGTGTTTCAATGAAAAATATAAAGCTTATCAGAGTGACAAAAGACTATACACAGCTTAGAGTACAAATGGAAACCGGAATAAGTCAAAGTATTCTGTCGAAATATGAAAACGGAGAGCTAATGCCTACAAGTGAAAACCTTATCATTCTTGCAAAATTCTATAATACAAGCGTTGACTTTCTGCTTGATTTGACAGATAATCAGATTCCTTATCCCCAAAAGATGTCTTCTGATTAATTTGGTTCCAAAAATACATGCCGGTTTACAAGGAGACCCCTATGCACAAATCCGAGTTATTGATTACACCGCGGCATTACCTCATATTGGCGGTTATCGCTTTCGCCGCGGGTATCTTTTCCTTTATTACATTTAGAGCAGATATTTTCTTTTCAGTTGCCCTTTTCTCGGCAACTGTTTTTGTTATACTCGGTATTCTGCTCCTTTTGAGCTGTATTACAAAATCAGCCAAAGTCCGCCGAAAAAAGCATCTGCTTTTACCCTTTTTTCTGTTGTTATGCTTTTTCCTCGGTGTTTTCAGAGTTATGTGCACCGAATACCTGTTTCCTGCCCGGCTTCGTGAATATACGGGCAAATCATTATGGATTTCAGGAACCATCGCATCTGCACCTGTTTATAACACAAAAAGCTTTTCCTATAAATTTGAGTTCGATGCCGCAAAGCTTGGCAATGAATACATATACCCTGAGCGAATGATTTTGTATGTTCCCAAAATTCGTGGAAAAGACCTTCGCGAGGGGGATGAAATACAATGCTGGATAGAAGTTAGCGAGCCTTATCGTGAAAAAGACAGTGACTTTCTTGATTATTACACCCACCTTCGCGGACAAAACATCTATATTGTAGGCTATACGCAAAACACGAATCCAGTTACTCTGGAAAAGCCTTTCCATCCAATAACTGCAATACAGGATTTCGGCATCTTTGTAAAACGCAAAACAGTCCTTGCCGTTGACAAACTTGTACCCAAAAACACAGAGCTTGCGGCAATACTCAAAGGAATTCTTGTAGGTGACAAAACCGATTTCACCGATACCCTGTATGAAAATTTCTCAAAATCAGGGCTTTCGCATCTGGTTGCGGTATCGGGAATGCATCTGTCCATACTGTTTTCCATAATCTCCGTTTTGTTTTATCGTCTTCACGCTCACAAAAAGCTGGCATATGTATTTGCCGTACCTCTGGTAATCATATTTGCCTCCGCCGCAGAATTTACACCATCAATCTGCCGAAGCGGTATAATGCTTTTCACTATGATTACGGCAATGCTTTTCAAGCAACGCTACACTCCGCTCACAGCCCTTTTTCTTTCGCTCGGGATAATTCTGGCAGTAACACCTTACGCATTATTTTCAAAAAGTCTGATACTCTCTTTTGGTGCAACCTTTGGCATTATGGCATATTTCAGCAATGTCAACAAACTCCTGAAACACTTGCTGAAGCTCCCCAATACAAGCAATATTCGAATCAACAAAGGCTTGAGCTTTTTCAAAAAGGCACTGACCTCATCTCTTGCTGTTTCCTTTTCCGCTTTTGTGGGCACCGCCTTTTTCTCTGTTCTGTTCTTCGGACAGCTTTCGTGGATTCAGCTTTTCACGAATCTCTGGGCGATTCCCGTTGTTACCCTTGTTTTCTGGCTTGGACTTTTCGGCTGTATCTTCTATTATATTGCGCCCACACTCACAGTTGCAGCACTCTACTATCCTCTCCGAATTTGTCTTGAAATAATATACTCAACAGCAAATTTTTTCAGCAAAGACATATTTTCTCTAAATTTTTCAAACACAACAGTTACCTTTGTACATTTTGCAATTTATGCAGGGATTGCGTACATTCTCTATATGTCCTTACGTCTTTTCGGCGATTGCCAATACAAAGAAAGAAAAGGACGGTCAACAGACCGCCCAAAATCTTAAAAATCCATAACTATCTTTTTGAAAAGATTCCCTCTTTCCTCAAAGTTTTTGAATAAATCAAAGCTTGCACAAGCCGGTGACAAAATCACAATATCCCCTGATTCTGCACAATTTCTTGCAGTTTTCACAGCGTGTTCAAAATCTGTTTCTTTGAAAATCGGAAGTCCTTCAAAGTTCGAAGCATTTTTCACAGCCGCCTCAATTTTTTCCGAGGTCAATCCAACAAGTACAAGCTTTTTCACGCGTTCATTTATTACCTCACCAAACTCATCAAAAGGAATTTTCTTGTCATATCCCCCCGCAATAAGAATAACCTTTTCATTGAAAGAACTGAGACCTGCTGTTGTTCTCGCAGGACTGCTGGCAATAGAATCATTGTAGTAGCGAACACCGTCAAGAGTTCTCACCAGTTCAATTCTGTGAGGTACTCCGCCGAAGTTTTTCGCCACATACTCAACAGTCTCCCGCGAAACATAATCCTTCGTTGCCGCAATTGCCGCCATATAGTTTTCAATATTATGAATCCCCGGAATTATTATATCGGAGGCATTTATTATTTTTTCAGAGCCAAAAAATATTTCATTGTTATCCAGATGCACAAGGGCATCCTTTGTCGAAGAGAAGGAGCGCCATTCGCCCTTTGCTTCCTCTCCCATTTTTTTTGTAATAGCATTTGAATAATTTGTAATCAGCACAGAATTTTCATCCTGATACTTCATTATGTTCTTTTTCGATTCAATATACTCTTCGAAATCCTTATGCCAGTCAAGGTGATTTGGAGTCACATTTGTAACTACCGCAATCTTCGGGCTTTTTTTCATAGAAAACAGTTGAAAGCTTGAAAGCTCAAGAACCGCCTTGTCATCCGGCTTCATATTTTCAAGCTCTGCAACAAGAGGCTTTCCGATGTTTCCGCCAATATGACAAGTATAACCTTCTTTTTTCAGCATTTCACCGACAAGAGTTGTGGTGGTTGTCTTTCCGTCACTGCCTGTAACTGCAATAATTTCACAAGGACAAAGCTCAAAAAACAGCTCCATTTCGGAAGTAACCTCAATACCCTTTTCCTTTGCCGCAAGAAGTTCAGGCACATCTCCCCGAAGCCCCGGAGTCTTGAAAATTATTTCCGTACCGTCAGGAATCTCTTTGAGATAACCTTCCCCAAAAACGAAACTCACTCCGAGAGCACTCAACTCTTTATATATATCCCCAAGAGCCGACGCATTTTTTTTGTCGTGTGCCGAAACAATTGCACCGCCATCAACCAGAAAACGAATAAGGGGGGCATTGCTAACGCCCACTCCTATTACAGAAATCTTCTTGTTTCTCAAAGCTTTTTTGTATTCAAAAACATTCATAACTCAAAAACCTCACATTTTTTCAAAAGATTATTCAAAGAGCTGTTATAAAAACTATACAAAAGCCTTTTGAAAAAGCTTTCGAAAGAAACTAAGGCGGTTAAAAACTTAACCGCCTTAGTAAAATAATATATTACAAATTATTCAGCATCAAGAATGTCGCCCAATGTAAATGAGCTTTCTTCTGTGTAAGATTCGTCAGCAACAACTTCTTCCTCTTCTGCCTTCGCAGCTTCGGGAGCATAGTCGTCAAGAAGCACCTTTCTTGAAAGACCAATCTGCTTTGTCTCGTTGTTGATTTCAGTAATCTGAACGTCAACCTCATCACCGATATTCAAAACATCAGAAGGCTTTTCAATTCTTGTGTTTGCAATCTGCGAAATGTGAATAAGACCATCAACAAAGGGAGCTACTTCAGCAAATGCACCGAAGGGAAGGATACGAACAACCTTACACTTGATGTTGTCGCCAACCTTGAGGTCCTTTGTCGCCTGATACCAGGGGCTGTCTTCTTCCTTCTTGTGACCAAGAGAAATCTTCTTTGCCTCTGCATCAACTTCCTTGATATAAACCTCGAGAGTATCGCCTTCCTTAACAACCTCTGACGGATGCTTGATTCTTGCCCAGGAGAGCTCAGAAACGTGAACAAGACCGTCTACGCCGCCAAGATCAACAAACGCACCGAAAGCTGTGATTGACTTCACAGTTCCCGTAAATGTCTTGCCAACTTCAAGTGATGCCCAGAAAGCAGCTTCTCTAGCCTTCTTGTCAGCTTCAAGCTCTTTCACAAGTGAAATCTTTCCTGTTTCCTTGTTTGCTTCCTTGATATATACATCAATAGAATCGCCAACCTTAACCACTTCTGATGGGTGGTTAATACGAGAATCTGAAAGCTCAGAAATATGAATAAGACCGTCAACACCGCCAAGGTCAACAAATGCACCGAACTTTGTCAAAGACTTAACAACGCCTGTGTATTTCTTGTTTACTTCAACAGCTGACCAGAATTCTTCTGCCTTCTTTGCGCTTATTTCTTTTGCGACTTCCTTGATTGAGCCTACAACTCTGAGACGACCTCTGCGATCCTTGTCCATTTTTATAATTCTAAATGAAACTTCGGTGTTGAGAAGTGAACCGAGATCTTCGATAAAACGTTCAGCAGCTTCAGATGCAGGAATGAACACTCTAACACCCTTTGCGATTGTAACAATACCGCCTTTTACGATTTCAACAATTCTGCCGCTGAGTACAGCGCCGCTTTCGAAGTCAGCACGAAGCTCCTGCAAGCCCTTTTCTGCATCGATTTTCTTCTTTGAGAGAGTAACAACGCCGTCACGATCGCTAACGTGAACAACAAAAACGTCAACCTCGTCTCCAACCTTCACCAGTGATTTGAGGTCTGCCGTTATGTCATTTGACATTTCGTTCGCAGGGATAACGCCGTCATACTTTCCGTCAATGTCCACCTGTACCTCTGTAGGGGTAATTCCGATAACTACACCTTTAACAATATCGCCTGTTGTTAAGGGCTTCAAAGTTTCTTCCAATGCCTCTGCAAAGTTCATTTCATTTGTGATTTCCGCCATGGTTAATTTTGCCTCCTTGATTACCTTGTCCGGAGTAGAAGCTCCGGCGGTAATGCCTACTTTTTTTATATTTTTATTTTTTAACAAATGAGCAAGCTCATTTAATTCTTTTGCATTTTCAACTTTGTATGTCTCCCGGCAGCCCTCACGGCATATTTCAAAAAGCTTCTCCGTGTTGGAGCTGTTTCTTCCTCCGAAGACAAACATAACATCACATTCCTCCGAAAGTTTTGCAGCTGCCAGCTGCCTTTCTTCGGTTGCACTACATATTGTATCAAAAAAATCCACATTTGTAAAATGTTTTTTTAAAGTTTTTTCAATTTTTTTTACTTTTTCTTTGCGCATAGTGGTCTGAGCTACCAAGCTTATGGGAATTTCAGCATTTTTCAACAAAATTTCTTCATAATTTTCGTCAGTTCCGACTATTATTGCAGAATTGTCACACCAGCCGTTTATCCCCTTCACTTCAGGATGATTTCTGTCACCCGCAATAACCACCTGACGTCCCTTGCTATGTTCCTCCATTGCAATTTTATGGATTCGCTTCACAAAAGGACAGGTTGCATCAATAATTTCTGCATTCTTCATTTCAATCTGGCGGTATTCCTGTTCCGAAATGCCGTGAGCCCTGATTATAACAACTGCGCCTTCGGGAATGTCTTCAATGGTCTCTGCACAGCAAACACCCATTTCCTCAAGTTCGGATGTCACGTCACGGTTGTGAATAAGCATCCCGTAGGTATAAATTTTTCTCGTTTCACTGCCTGCCGTGTCATAAGCAATTTTCACTGCACGGTCAACACCAAAACAAAACCCCGCCTTGTCTGCAATTTTAATTTCCATATGTCTTTGCACCTGCCAGCTCTGCAATTCTCGGCATCAAAACTTCATCCGTAAGCTTTTGAAGGTCTTCGGATGAAAGCCTGCCTTCCGTATACTCTGAAATATCTATGTACTCACCAACCGTAAGAACAACCTTTCCCCTGAACCTGTATCTCGCAGTAATACCCACAGGGAGAAAACCAACCTTTGCCTTTGTTGCAAGCATAGCCGCACCGGGCTTGCCTTCACCAAGAACTCCCGGTGTTTTCACACGGCGTCCCTCGGGAAAAATAGTGAGAGGTTTTCCCTCTTTCAGAATTCTTATCGCCAGCTTCACTGCTGACATATCGTTTCCTGCCTTTTTTACAGGAAATGCACCAAAAGCTTTGATAACCCAACCCACAACAGGAACCTTAAAAAGACTCGCCTTTGCCATATATGCCATATCCACCGGCAAAAATGCCGCCACCAGAGGCGGGTCAAAGTTACTCAGGTGATTGGGCGTAACAAGAAAATTCTTGTCACTTGGTATGTTTTCTATACCGTGTATTTCCACCTTGAACAAGATTCGATACACAAGTCTCGCCAGAGCCAAAATAAATTGTTTCATTATACTTCTCTTCTTTCCTTTATCAAACCGAGAATGAGCTCAACGGATTGTTCCAGAGTATTTCCTGTTGTATCAAGCACAACACTGTCTTCAGCAGGTCTCAAAGGTGCAATTTCTCGTTCGGAATCGTTCTTGTCACGATATTCCATATCACGTTTAACTTCTTCAAAATCACATTCAATACCCTTTTCCTTCAATTCTTCAAATCTGCGCCTTGCACGCTCTTCAACAGAAGCCGTGAGGAAAATCTTTAACTGAGCATCAGGGAGCACCACAGTACCAATATCCCGTCCGTCCATTATAACATCAGTTTTTTCAGCTATACTGCGTTGAAGTTCCAGAAGCTTTGCTCTCACCTCAGGTATTTTTGAAACATCAGATGCAGCAACAGAAATTTCCGGAAGGCGGATTTCAGTTGAAACATTCTCACCGTTGAGAAAAATTTCCTGACCGTTTTCGCCATATGCCAAATCAATATTCACATCAGGCAACATATCAACAATTCCGCTTATATCCGAGTCAGGTCTGAGGCCCTGACGCACAGCCGCAAGACCGATTGCACGGTACATTGCTCCCGTATCAATATAAACAAAATCCATCTGTGCCGCTGCCTTCTTGGCAATGGTACTTTTTCCCGCTCCCGCAGGACCATCAATAGCAATTTTAAAAGTAGACATAAGCTTCTCCCTTCAAAAACCGGTTCAGTCTTCCAGTTCCGCCTCAAGCTTTTTTATTTTTTCATTCAGTTTGTCAATTTCGTGACACTTTTCCTCAATAAACTCACCGACATTTTCATCGTTGAGGTATCCTGCATAAACCTTCTGTCCCATTTCTGTACAAAGCTTTTCAATATCATTCTTTGCATCAAAAATACTGTACTTTATTTTGGAGGTTTCCACAAACTCACCGGTTTTCAGAATAACCTTTTCCGTTGTATCCGACAGAAGCTTCGTCATATTGGACAAAAAATCCACACGCAACACCCTTTCAATACTTTCATAATAGAATTATACATTGAATCTGAACAGGATTATATCCCCGTCTTCAACAACATACTCCTTGCCTTCACTTCTTACAAGACCTTTTTCCTTTGCAGCAGCCATGCTTCCGTTTTCCATAAGATCATTATATGCAACAACCTCCGCACGGATAAAACCACGTTCAAAATCCGTATGAATTTTGCCTGCCGCCTGAGGAGCCTTCGTGCCTTTCGTAATTGTCCAAGCCCTGACTTCAGGCTTTCCTGCCGTCAGATAGCTGATAAGACCCAAAAGCTTGTAGCTTGCACGAATAAGCTTGTCAAGACCCGATTCCTCTGTGCCAAGTTCTTCAAGGAACATCTGCTTTTCGTCCTTGTCAAGCTCTGCAATTTCTTCTTCAATTCTTGCAGAAATCACCATAACCTCAGACTTTTCAGCCGCAGCAAACTCACGAATTTTTGCAACATAAGGGTTTTCATCATCCACCTTGGCATAATCATCCTCTGCAACATTTGCGGCATAAATAACAGGCTTCAGACTCAGGAGAGAAACCTCTTTCAAAAATTCTTTTTCATCATCAGTATAATCAAGAGCTCTTGCACTTATACCATCTTCGAGCTTCGAACAGAGACCTTCAAGAAAATCAATTTCAACCTGATACTTTTTGTCTCCACCCTTGAGTTGCTTTTTGAGACGATCAATTCTTCTCGCAATAATTTCAAGGTCCGAAAGAATAAGTTCGAGATTTATGGTTTCAATATCACGAAGAGGGTCAACAGAGCCTTCAACGTGAACAATGTTGGAGTCCTCAAAAGCACGTACCACATGAACAATCGCATCAACCTCACGGATATTTGACAAGAACTTGTTTCCGAGACCTTCGCCTTTGCTCGCCCCTTTCACAAGTCCTGCAATGTCAACAAATTCAATTACCGCAGGCGTAACCTTGTCCGGATCATACATTTCAGCCAGTCTGTCAAGCCTGCTGTCCGGTACAGCAACAGTGCCCACATTAGGTTCAATTGTACAGAAGGGATAGTTTGCAGATTCTGCCCCCGCCTGAGTTATAGCATTAAAAAGTGTACTTTTTCCAACATTTGGAAGTCCGACAATTCCTAATTTCATTTGTTTCAAATCTCCTTTATTTTCAAGGCTTTTCAAATTAGCTTGACACCAATTTGACACCATTTGATTTTGTTTCTTACAAATTTTATACTAAAATAGTATATCACAATGTTTGATAATAGTCAATTATTCTGTGGGTTTTTATTTGTAACAATGTGATCTACATCGCGAAGTGGCATTAAGTTATAAGAGGCACTGACGTTGAATTTAGTTTTATCGCACAAAAAGACTGATTCTGTACTTTGTGAAATAACTGCTGAGCGAAGTTGTGTTTCAGGAAGAGAACTGTCAACAATTATACCGTTTTTATTAACGCCATGGCAGGAGAAAAAACACATATCTATGTTAAACTTACGAATAAATTCTTCTGCGAAGCTTCCGGCATATGCCATAGAATTTTCAATTAATTCTCCGCCTGTTGAATATGCTTTAATACCTT
>SVKC01000025.1 GCA_015068655.1 Oscillospiraceae bacterium | reverse complement strand
GGCGCTCATGCTTATTCCGCCGATGCCGACCATATGTATATGTGCGTTGGGGGGAAGCTCGGACAGCTGAAAGTTTTTCAAAATATTCATCTCCTTTGAGAGTTGTTGACTGTTTGGAAAATTTGTTCCATATGTTTATTTTAACATACTTTGGAAAATATATCAATATTCATTATACGTAAAAAATAAAATTTATATACACATTTTTACAAAAGGTGGGTGCATCTTATGCAAATCACTGACATTAAGGTCAGAAAAATCAATGCTGAAGGTAGAATGAAAGCGGTTGTTTCCGTTACATTCGACGACGCTTTTGTAGTGCACGACATCAAGGTTATTGAAGGACAGGAAAGGCTCTTCATAGCGATGCCCAGCAGAAAGACACCGGATGGCGAATTCAAGGATATTGCACATCCTATCAACGCCGAAATGAGAGAAAGTCTTCAGAATATGATTCTCGCAAAGTATGAAGAGTCATTGGCTGAGTATACAGTTGAAGAAGCATAAAATCTAAAGGTTTTATCTCAAAAAGAAAAGCGATACAGCTTCGTCGGAAACGATGAATCAGTATCGCTTTTTTTGTATAACAGATAATTTGTTTTACTCCGCTGTGGGCATAAACACAGTATCTTTCAATTCCTGCATTTTTGCATTGTCACAGAGGAAGTACGAAACCCCGCCGATTGTTTGTGCATTTCCCGGAAGCTGAATCATATCGATGTTTTCGCTGTCAATCTTGCTTATAATCACAAGATGCTTCACAAGGTCCTTTGATGTATAGTTGGTTCTAACGTAGTTCTTGATGACATCAAAAATCTGTCCGGCCTTCAACAAATATTGGGGTTTCAGTTTTTGACGAGCGAGAGCCTTGATGAACTTCTGTTGAGCTTCAATTCTTCCAAGGTCGCCTGTAGCGTAGCCCTTGTAACCGGGATTACCCTGCCTGAATCTGACAAAATCGTGAGCAGCTTCGCCGTCAAGATGCTGCATACCCGCAGGAAGGTCAATGTGAAGGTCCTGATAGGGGTCATCATATTTCATATGGAAGGGAATTTCAAAATCCACTCCGCCGAGAACATCTATTATCGCCTTGAAGCCGTCAAAGTCCACACTCATAAAGTAGTGAACGGGAAGTCCTGTGAGCTGTTTTACTTTTTGGACCGTAAGCTCTTCAGGCTCTTCCAGATTGCCCTTTTTCACCTCTTGCATACCGATACCTACGGCAGCATTGAGCTTTCCGTGGTTTGAGCCATAACTCACTCTTGTGTCACGGGGAAGGGAAATAATGTTTATTGACTCGGTTTCCTTGTTGATGCAGGCAAGCATCATTGTGTCACTTCTGAGACCGCCTTCATCAACGCCCATAAGGAGCATATTTATGGTTCCGTCGTCAGCAACGGGCGTGTCAAGGGAGTCCAGAGCCACCTCTTCTCCGAAGGTGAAGCCCGTAGAAAGCTTTGCAGCAATCACTCCGCCAATAGATGCAGTGATTATGCATAGCACACAGACAACCGACAAAATTATCTTTTCTTTTTTTGTATACATTTCAAAAGCTCCTTAAAATCATTTTACCGCACATATTATACACCAATGAGCGGTGGCTGTCAATTGATTAACAAAAAGTTTACATCTCGCAGATGTTCTTTTCGGAACGTCTGTAAAGTACAAATTTGCTTCCGATAACAATAACAACCTGAGCCGCAGTTTTTTCGGCAAGCTCTTGGGCTGCTTCGCGTATGTCCATAAGGGAGTTTTCGAGAACGTGAACCTTTATGAGCTCACGCGCAGCCAGAGCCGCATCGGTGGATTTCACAACGTTTTCGGAAATACCTTCCTTTCCTATTTGATAAAGGGCGGGAACATTTGCCGCCAGACTTTTGAGATATGCTCTTTCTTTGCTTGTCATATTTGTTCTTCCTTTCTTTTACAACAAATCCGAAAGCCTTGCAAACTGTTCAAGGCTCAGTTTTTCGCCGCGGATATTTTCGTCAAGACCCATTTCGGCAAGGGCACTTTTGATTGAGTCCTTTCCTATATTAATGTAAGGACTTTTTGAAAGTGCGTTGAGAAGGGTTTTGCGTCTTTGACCGAAGGCGGATTTTATGATTGCAAACATTTTTTCTTTGTTCTCAACATTAACGGTAGGCTTGTCCTGCACTTCAAGACGGATAACAACTGATGCCACCTTTGGCTGCGGCATAAAGCAATGAGGCTCAGCTTTTGTAATTATACGGGGCACGGTGTAAAACTGCACCGCCGCAGAAAGAGCGCCGTAGTCCTTGCCCCCGGGAGGTGCTGCCATACGGTCTGCAACCTCTTTCTGTACCATAACCGTAAGTGATTTTACGGGAATTTCTTCTTCCAGAAACTTCATTATAATAGGAGTTGTTATATAATAAGGAAGATTTGCAACCACATGAACAGGTGCATCCCCGAAATTCTCTTTTATAAGAGCCTTCAAATCAACCTTCAGCACGTCCTCGTTCACAATGGTTACGTTCCGGAACTCGCCGAGGGTGTAATCAAGAAGCGGCATAAGGCTTTTGTCAATCTCAACCGCCACAACCGACTTTGCAGCGGCTGCAAGCTCACGGGTGAGAACACCGGCACCGGGGCCTATCTCCAGAGCACAGGAGCTTTTGTCCACCCCCGAGCCTTCCACAATGTCCGAAAGAACTCCATGGTCAATGAGAAAGTTCTGACCCAGAGACTTTGAAAAGGAAAAGCCGTGCATTTCAATAACCTGCCTGAGCTCTGATGGGTTGTAAAGCTTCATCCTCATTCCCCCCGTTTCTCAAAATCGGGCACTGAACCCTTTTGTTCAATGCCCGATTAATTTTGAAAATTTTGTTACTTTTTTGCAAAAACGCATTGACAAAGGGCAAAGCCTGTGATATAATAGTTACCTATTATAGTGCGTACTTTTGCGTATTTTGCATTTCACCCATATTTTCTGCTGTATTTGCAGTATATCATATATGTATGAAAAAAGCAATAGTTGTTTAAAATATTTTTGTGAAAATTTTCCCATTTCACAAAAACCCATACAATATATTGTGCGAATATGCGTGCTTAATATACTATGCCACGGGCATTTTGCTCTGTGTGCAAATCTAACGAAGAGGTGATTATTTTATGGTACATCCGGTGAAACTTGGAAGAAATACCCGAATGAGCTACGGTAAGATAAGGGAAGTTATTGATATGCCCAATCTTATCGAAATCCAGAAAAATTCCTATGACTGGTTTTTGAACGAAGGTCTTAAAGAGGTCTTTCACGATGTGTCACCTATCACTGACTACACCGGCAATCTGATTCTGGAATTTGTTGATTACAGAATTGATATGAACCCGAAATACGACATTGAGGAATGCAAGGAGCGTGATGCTACATACGCAGCTCCGCTCAGAGTGAAGGTTCGTCTTATCAACAAGGAAACCGGTGAGGTCAAGGAACAGGAAATCTTTATGGGTGACTTCCCCATAATGACTCCTTCCGGTACCTTTATCATAAACGGTGCTGAGCGTGTTATCGTCAGCCAGCTTGTCCGCGCCCCAAGCGTATATTTTGCCGAGAAATTCGACAAAATCGGAAAGAAGCTGTTCTCATCTCAGGTTATCCCCAACCGAGGTGCATGGCTTGAGTACGAAACCGACAGTAATGACCTTTTCCACGTCAAGATAGACAAAATGAGAAAAACTCCTATTACGGTTCTCATTCGTGCTCTGGGCTTCGGTACTGATGCCGAAATCCGTGAGCTTTTCGGTGAGGATGAGCGTATTTTGCGCACAATGGAGAAGGATACAACAAAGACAGTTGAGGAAGGTCTTCTTGAGATTTATCGCAAGCTCCGTCCGGGTGAACCCCCGACAGTGGAAAGTGCAAGATCTCTCATTACAAATCTCTTCTTTGACCCCAAGCGTTATGACCTTGCCCGTGTGGGAAGATACAAGTTCAACAAGAAGCTCCGTATGGCTGCACGTGTTGTAGGTCAGGTTTCTGCTGAAAATATTGTTGATACCGAAACCGGTGAGCTGATTGTTTCCGCAGGCGAGACAATCACAACGGAAATGGCTCACGCTATGGAGGTTGCAAACATCAACAAGGTTGTTGTTCGTGTTGATGATGACCACACAACAAGTGTTATCTCAAACGGTATGGTTGACCTTCGTGACTTTGTGGAATATAATCCCAGAGATTATGAAATAAACGAAAATGTCCGTTACTCCGTTCTGAAAGAGATTATGGATGAATTCCCGGATGTGAACTCCGAGGAATTCAAGACAGCTCTCACCGAACGCCGTGACGAGCTTATTCCAAAGCATATTCTTATTGACGATATTATTGCATCTATTTCCTATGTAGGAAACTTAGCTGCAGGTGTCGGCAATGTTGATGATATTGACCATCTCGGAAACCGTCGTCTGCGCAGTGTTGGCGAGCTTCTCCAGAACCAGTTCAGAATCGGTCTTTCGAGAATGGAAAGAGTTGTACGTGAAAGAATGTCTACTCAGGATTTGGATGTTGTTACTCCTCAGACACTTATCAACATCCGCCCCGTGACTTCTGCCGTGAAGGAGTTCTTCGGTTCATCACAGCTTTCACAGTTTATGGACCAGATTAATCCTCTGGGTGAGCTTACGCACAAGAGAAGACTTTCGGCTCTTGGTCCCGGCGGTCTTTCCAGAGAAAGAGCGGGCTTTGAGGTTCGTGACGTTCACCACTCACATTATGGACGTATGTGTCCCATTGAGACTCCTGAAGGTCCGAACATCGGTCTTATCAACTCTCTCTCAGGCTTTGCGAAGGTGAATGAATATGGCTTTATTGAAGCTCCCTACCGCAAGGTTGACAAAGCTACAGGCTGTGTAACAGAAGAAGTTGAATATATGACAGCAGACACAGAGGACGGATACTATATTGCTCAGGCAAACGAGCCTCTGGATGATAACGGAAAGTTTATTGCCAAAAAGGTAGTTACGAGATATAAGGATCAGTTCCTTGAAATCACAGCTGAACCCGGCAAGTGTATGGTTGACTATATGGACGTTTCACCGCGTCAGGTAACATCAATTGCTACAGCTATGATTCCCTTCCTTGAAAACGACGACGCTAACCGTGCTCTCATGGGTTCGAACATGCAGCGTCAGGCAGTTCCCCTTCTGTGCCCTGAATCACCAATCATTGGTACGGGTATGGAATTCAAGACAGCAAAAGACTCCGGCGTTTGTATTCTTGCAAAGCGCAGTGGTGTTGTTACAAAGGTTTCCGCACGTCAGATTGAAATTGCTACAGATGATGGTGATTCGGACACCTACAAGCTCATAAAGTTTATGCGTTCAAACCAGGGTATGTGTATCAACCAGCGTCCTATCGTTACAGAAGGCGAAAGAGTTGAAGCAGGCGATATTATTGCTGACGGTCCCTCAACAAAGAACGGTGAAATCGGTCTCGGCCGCAACATTCTTATCGGCTTTATGACATGGGAAGGTTACAACTACGAGGATGCTATGCTCATCAGCGAACAGCTGGTGAAGGATGATATTCTCACCTCAATTCATATTGAAGAATACGAGATTGAGTCCAGAGATACAAAGCTCGGTCCCGAAGAAATCACAAGAGACATTCCGAACGTTGGTGAGGATGCTCTGAGAGACCTTGACGAGCGCGGTATTATCCGTATCGGGGCAGAGGTTTCAAGTGGTGATATTCTGGTCGGCAAGGTTACACCCAAGGGTGAAACTGAGCTTAGTGCGGAAGAACGTCTTCTCCGTGCAATCTTTGGTGAAAAAGCCCGTGAAGTACGTGATACATCACTCCGCGTACCCCACGGTGAATATGGTATAATTGTTGACGTAAAGGTGTTTACACGTGAGAACAGCGACGAGCTGCCCCCCGGTGTAACACAGATAGTACGCTGCTACATCGCTCAGAAGAGAAAGATTTCAGTGGGAGACAAGATGGCAGGTCGTCACGGAAACAAGGGTGTTATTTCGAGAATTCTTCCCGAAGAGGATATGCCCTTCCTTCCCGACGGAACACCTCTCCAGATTGTTCTGAACCCCCTGGGCGTTCCTTCACGTATGAACATCGGTCAGGTTCTTGAAGTTCATCTTGGTTATGCGGCAAAGGCTCTTGGCTGGAAGGTTGCAACCCCTGTATTTGATGGTGCAAACGAGGAAGATATTATGGATGCACTTGAACAGGCGGGTTATTCACGTGACGGTAAGACCGTTCTTTATGACGGACGTACCGGCGAGCCCTTCGACAACAAGGTTACGGTAGGTTATATGCATATGCTGAAGCTTGCCCATCTGGTTGATGACAAAATCCACGCACGTTCCACAGGTCCTTACTCACTGGTTACTCAGCAGCCCCTCGGCGGTAAAGCTCAGTTCGGTGGTCAGAGATTCGGTGAAATGGAAGTTTGGGCTCTTGAAGCATATGGCGCAGCTTATACACTTCAGGAAATTCTTACGGTTAAGTCCGATGATATTACAGGTCGTGTGAAAACATATGAAGCAATAGTAAAGGGTGAGAACATCCCCACTCCGGGTGTTCCCGAATCCTTCAAGGTTCTTATCAAGGAGCTTCAGAGTCTTGCTCTTGATGTGAAGGTTCTTGATTCGGACGGCAATGAGGTAATTCTGAAAGAAAGCATTGACGATGACGGTGAAGATCTCCAGGTTAATATTGACAGAGCAGAGGATGCTCCCGAAAATGGCCCGTCTGATATGTCCGAAGAAGACAAGGATATTCTTGAAAGTGAGCTTTTCTATGAGTTCGAGGATACTGTTGGTGAGGATGATATGTCAGAAGCAGATTCCTATGACGTTTCAGCTGATGACTTTGATGACTTCGGCGTAGATGCGGATGAGGATTTGGAATTCTAGAAAAGCCGTGTTGAAAAACCTGACCTTCTGCCGCTCATAGCGGAAGGTGCGGATGCTTGATTTATCTTTGTGAGCAGAAAGTCGAGTGATATTGTATGAGTGAATATCAAAATTTTGATGCGATTCAGATAGGACTTGCATCTCCCGAAAAGATCAGAGAATGGTCTTACGGTGAGGTAAAAAAGCCCGAAACAATAAATTACAGAACCTTGAAGCCCGAAAAGGACGGTCTTTTCTGCGAAAAAATCTTTGGTCCTCAAAAGGACTGGGAATGTAACTGCGGAAAATATAAGAGAGTACGTTACAAGGGTGTTGTCTGCGACCGATGCGGTGTTGAAGTTACACGTGCAAAGGTTCGTCGCGAAAGAATGGGTCACATTGAGCTTGCAGTTCCCGTTTCACACATCTGGTACTTCAAGGGTATTCCAAGCCGTATGGGTCTCATTCTCGATATGTCACCCCGTCTTCTGGAAAAAGTTCTTTACTTTGCGGCATATGTCGTAATTGACCCCGGCAAGACAGGCTTGATGAAAAACCAGATTCTCGGTGAAAAAGAATACCGTGAAGAGCTTGAAAAATACGGCGAAGGTGCATTCAAAGCAGGTATGGGTGCTGAGGCAGTTCTTGAAATGCTCCAGGCAATCGACCTTGAAGCACTTTATGAAGAGCTGAAGTCGGAGCTGGAAGGTGCAAAGGGTCAGAAGAAAATCAGAACCGTGAGACGTCTTGAGGTTGTTGATTCCTTCCGTCAGTCAGGAAACAAGCCTGAATGGATGATTATGCCCGTTATTCCCGTTATTCCTCCTGAAATCAGACCTATGGTTCAGCTGGACGGCGGCAGATTTGCAACATCCGACCTGAACGATTTGTACAGACGTGTTATCAACAGAAACAACCGTCTCAAGAGACTTCTTGATTTGGGTGCTCCCGAAATTATTGTCAGAAACGAAAAAAGAATGCTCCAGGAAGCTGTTGATGCTCTTATTGACAACGGCAGACGCGGCAGACCTGTTACGGGTCCCGGAAACAGACCGCTCAAGTCTCTTTCCGATATGCTCAAGGGTAAGCAGGGTCGTTTCCGTCAGAACCTTCTCGGTAAGCGTGTTGACTATTCAGGTCGTTCGGTTATCGTTGTTGGTCCTGAACTCAAGATTTATCAGTGCGGTCTTCCAAAGAAAATGGCTCTTGAGTTGTTCAAGCCCTTTGTTATGAAGAAGCTTGTGAACGACGGTCTCGCACATAACATAAAATCAGCAAAGAGAATGGTAGAACGTGTTCGTCCCGAGGTTTGGGATGTGCTTGAAAGCGTAATTTCAGAGCATCCTGTTCTTCTGAACCGTGCACCAACACTTCACAGACTGGGTATTCAGGCATTTGAACCCGTTCTTGTTGAGGGCAAGGCGCTCAAGCTCCATCCTCTTGTATGTACAGCCTTCAACGCCGACTTCGACGGTGACCAGATGGCGGTTCACCTTCCCCTTTCGGCAGAGGCTCAGGCAGAAGCAAGGTTCCTTATGCTTTCTGCAAACAACCTTTTGAAGCCTCAGGACGGTAATCCCGTAACTGTTCCTACTCAGGATATGGTTCTCGGTTCTTACTACCTGACAATTCAGATTGACGATGAACTGGGAGCAGGCAAGGTCTTCGGTTCGGAAGACGAAGCTACATTGGCTTATGCAAATGGTGCTGTTGGTCTCCATGCTCCAATCAAAGTCAGAATTTCAAGAGAAATCAACGGCGAAACTGTTACAGGAATTATTGATGCAACAGTAGGTCGTCTCATATTCAATGAAAAAATTCCTCAGGATTTGGGATTTGTTGACAGAAGCAAGCCCGAGAACGCTCTTGCTCTGGAGGTTGCTTTCCGTGTGGACAAGAAGAAGCTCGGTCAGATTATTGACAAGAGCATCAAAATTCATGGTATCACTGAAACAGCAACTCTTCTTGATGACGTAAAGGCTATGGGCTTCAAATATTCAACCCGTGGTGCTATCACCGTTGGTGTATCGGATATGGAAATTCCTGAAGAAAAGAAGATTTACCTTGCGGAAGCTGAGGAAGAAATCGAAAAGGTTACAAAGAAGTACCTCCGCGGTCTTTTGACTGACGAGGAAAGATACGAAAAGGTTATTCAGATTTGGTCTGAAACCTCAAACAAGGTAACAGATGCTCTTATGAAGAGTCTTGACGAGCTCAATCCTATCTTTATGATGGCCAACTCAGGTGCCCGTGGTAGCGTAAACCAGATTCGTCAGCTGGCTGCAATGCGTGGTCTTATGGCGGATACAACCGGTCGTACAATTGAAATTCCTATCAAGGCAAACTTCCGTGAAGGTCTTACGGTTCTTGAGTACTTCATTTCAACTCATGGTGCTCGTAAAGGTCTTACGGATACAGCGCTCAGAACAGCCGACTCAGGTTACCTCACACGTCGTCTTGTTGACGTTTCACAGGATGTTATTATCCGTGAGGCAGACTGCGGAACTGATGATGGCATTATTGTCCGTGACATCAAGGACGGTAACGAAATTATCGAGAAAATCAAGGATCGTCTCGTTGGACGTGTGGTTTGTGAAAATGTGGTTAATCCCGAAACAGGCGAGCTTATTGTTGCAAAGAATGAAATGGTATCTCCTGCTCAGGCTGATGCAATTACGGAAGCGGGCGTTGAAAGCGTAAAAATCCGTAGTGTGCTCAAGTGCCGCTCAAAGGTGGGCGTTTGTGCGAAGTGTTACGGTCACAACCTTGCAAACGGTGAGGCTGTAAACATCGGTGAAGCTGTTGGTATTATTGCGGCACAGTCAATCGGTGAGCCCGGTACACAGCTGACAATGAGAACCTTCCACGCCGGCGGTGTTGCAGGCGGTGATGATATTACACAGGGTCTCCCCCGTGTTGAGGAACTTTTCGAAGCAAGAAAGCCCAAGGGTCTTGCGATTATTGCTGAAATCGGCGGTCGCATAAAGATTACCGAAAACAAGAAAAAGCGTGAAGTTACGGTTCTCAATGACGAAATCGGCGACAGCGCAACATACCTCATTCCTTACGGCTCCAGAATCAAGGTTCGTGAGGATCAGGTTATCGAAGCGGGTGACGAGCTTACAGAAGGTTCAATCAATCCCCACGATATTCTTGCAATCAAGGGTTATACTGCTGTTCAGGATTACCTTATTCAGGAAGTACAGCGTGTTTACCGTCTCCAGGGTGTTGACATCAATGACAAGCATATTGAAGTTATTGTTCGTCAGATGATGCATAAGGTGAAGGTTGAGGACGCAGGCGACACAAGCTTCCTTACAGGCTCTTTGGTTGAGCGTTATGCTCTCGAAAGAGAAAATATCCGTATGCGTGAAGAAGGCAAGGAAGAGGCTCAATACTCAGAAGTTCTTATGGGTATCACAAAGGCAGCTCTTGCTACTGACTCCTTCCTGTCAGCGGCTTCCTTCCAGGAAACAACAAGAGTTCTTACGGAAGCGGCTATCAAGGGCAAGATTGACCCGTTGGTTGGTCTCAAGGAGAATGTTATTATCGGTAAGCTTGTTCCTGCAGGTACAGGTACACCACAGTACAGCAATATTGATATTGTTCCCACGGATTTTTCTGAGGATGTAATTTTCAACTAAAATAATTATTGGGGCTGTATCAAAGTGAAATTTTCGGGACGGGATAGAACCCGTCCCCTACATATATTGTGCACTCGTTTTTTGTGACACAATTTGTAGGGTTCGGTTTCCACGCCGAACTGTTTTTTCATTTTGATACAGCCCCAAGTTTTTTATCAGGGAAAGGTTATTTCACAAACTCGCCGTTAATTTCGGTCATAACAAAATTTTTCAATCCATTGCCGTCAAGGTTCATCGAACAGCCAATCAGGAGCTTCACATATGCCATTTCCGAGGTAATGCCCCATATTGCCCTTGCACCGCTTCGCAGAAGCTCTCCAGTGGTTTCATAAGCATATGCATCAGGATTGCAAGGCTCAACAAACAGCGGAATGGGGGTATCACAGCTGTCACAACGTTCTTTAAGAGACAAAACAGAATGTGCGTTACACCCATCCGAAAAGGTCTCTGCTTTTTCATATGGATTGACCGTCATTGTTGAGGAATGATATGTTCCGTGAAGAACAGCTTTCACACCATCAAGAGAAAAGAAATCATAATTTATCCCCACATAAGGCTCAATTTTCAGTACACAGGAAGACAATGTACCGCAGTTATAAAGAAGCATATCTTTGTTACCGCTATCTCTTCCCTCGAAAAAAGCATTATTTCGGCTGACCTTCGTCATATCACAACTGAAAAAGCTGTCCGAATGATTTGCACATTGAAGAAGATGAGCACCGTAATGAACATACATTGCTTGTTTCTCACCTTCACAATTCCTGTAAACTGCATATACATTGGGCTTTGTTCCATTTACAATCATTTCAACTGCTGCTTTGAAGTTTGCATTTCCGTTTGCTTCCTTCATATATATTGGAAGCTGGCTGGAAACCAGAAATACGGGGATTTTTGTTCCGGCAAGAAGCACTGAAAGAAGAGCTGAAGTATATGCAAGAGTGTCCGTTCCGTGGAGAATTATCACTCCGTCATAAAGAGAAAAATCATAGGTCTTCATTTTCTCAACAAGGGTGTTCCAGTGGCTTGTTGTCATATTCTCGCTAAGAATGTCCAAAGGCATTTTGGGGTCAAATTTGACCGTATCCTTATACAAACAGTCCCCGTCCTGAAAGTTTTTTACAATAAGAGTAAGGGCTCTTTCGGTATCTGCTTCACGCTCGCCCCGCTCATCCGCAAAAGAGCATATTGTTCCTCCCGTAAGTATCAAGAGAATTCTGTGTTCCTTTGTTTCCACTGCTTTTGCACTCCCTTCCTTGTTCAAATCAGTATTCCGTTGCAATGGTCAATCTCATGCTGAATTATCTGGGCCGTAAAGCCGTCATAAGTTTTTATGCGTACCTTGAAATCTGTCGTTTGGTACTTGACTTTGATTTTTCTGTATCTTTTGGTTTTTCGAGGGTTCCCAAGAAGAGACAGACAGCCTTCCTCGGTTTCATATGGCTCTGTTGCCTTCATTATTTCGGGGTTGAACATTGTCATATATGTGCCATTGTCGTCAAAGCAGATAATTCGTTTTTTCACACCTATCATATTTGCTGCCATACCCACACAGCCGTCACTATGTGCTTTCAGGGTGTCCATCAAATCTTCTGCCGCCTCAAAATCTTCTTTTGTGGCAGGCTCCGATTTCTGTCCCAGAAATATGGGGTCGTGCATCAATTCTTTAATCATATTTTTCCTCCAATACTGGTCGTTTTTGCAAAACAATTTCTTTCAGCTTTTTTTCTCTTGTTTTCCGTTCCGGACAGACCTTGTCCAGTTCTTCATAAAATTTTGCCGAATGGTTCGGCTGCAAAAAGTGCACAAATTCATGAAGAACCACATATTCTATACATTCAGGCGGAGCGTACATCAGGTTTGTATTGAAACAAAGTATACCGCCTGTTGAGTTGCAGCTTCCCCACCGTGACACCATTTTGCGGAATCTTATTTGCGGAAACGGAACTCCCCGTTTCTCAAAGTACGGATATATTTCTTCGCATTTTTCCAGTATAATCTCCCTGATTTCCTGCTCGTGAAAATACATTTTTTGCGGAAGAAAAGCTCGTTGTTCATATTTATCCAGAGCCTTCAGAATAAAATCTGCTTTCGCCGTGAGAAATTCCTCAATTTTTTCTTTCCTAATCCGTCTGCTTGCGGAAACGTGAACAGAACCGTCAGCCCTTATTCTCAGGTTCAGGTTTTTGACCGCCTTGTACTGCAGGTCATAATATACAGTTTTTCCTCTTAAAACAATTTTGTTTGTCATATCCATCCTATTTCTTTTGACTTTTGTTCCCCTTGACAAGGGGTTTCTTTCGTGATATACTTTTTTCTGTTGTTTTATGTTACGGAGGTACATTATGGATTTTACGTTTAGTTTTTTTATAACAAATATCCTACTGGGTATTGGTCTTGCTATGGACGCATTTTCAGTGTCTTTGGCAAATGGTCTCAATGAGCCTTGTATGAAAACGACGAAAATCTGTGGTATTGCCGGGGTATTTGCCTTTTTTCAGGCTCTTATGCCTATGCTGGGTTGGATTTGTGTACATACTGTTCTTCAATATTTCAAGACCTTTGAAGCCTTTATTCCGTGGATTGCTCTTGTGCTGCTCTGCTTCATCGGTGGGAAAATGCTTCTCGACGGCATAAAAAACAGAGACGGTGACATTTGTGAATCCAAGGGTCTGGGGCTTGCCGCCCTTGCAGTTCAGGGAATAGCCACATCAATTGACGCTCTTTCTGTGGGCTTTGCCATTGCAGATTATGATTTGTTTTGCGCAATTGTTGCCGCTCTGGTAATTGCAGCTGTAACCTTTGCAATCTGCCTGTGCGGTGTGCTTATAGGAAAAAAAGCAGGTACCCGTATGGCAGGAAAAGCAGGCATTCTTGGCGGTATAATCCTTATTGCCATCGGGGTAGAAATCTTTATAACCGGTATATTTTAGACAGTATCCTTTTTCATCCAGATATGAGGGCAGCCTTCCTCGTATTCTATTTCGCCGAAGGGCTCGAAACCGTTTTTTTCATAAAACGCCTTTGCCTGAAGTTGGGAATGAAGGGTCAGTGCTTTCCCGCCTTCGGAGGTTACATATTTGAGAGCCTCACGAAGTACAGCACTGCCTATTCCGCCATTTCTGTGTTCCTTTTTCACTGCAAGCCGTCCAAGAACAAATTCACCCTCGTTTTCTCCTTTGAACACTCTGCATACGCCAACGGTCTGACCTTCTTCCTCCAGAACAATATGAACAGCAATATCATCTGTTTCGTCGTAATCATATGAAAATCCTTGTTCGGAAATAAAAACCTCTTCACGGACAGCTCTTGCCGTATCGGGATAATAATTGTATATTTTTGTTTTCATAGTTTTTCCTTTCAGCGTATTTCAGGAAGACATTTTATAGCTCCAAGCAAATCCGAAAGATGATTTGCTTTTTTTATCATTTTGAGAATTTTCTTTTCTTCGGGATAGCTCCACATTGTGTAGAGCCAGATTTCCTTCAGCTTGTGAAGGGTATAAACCTCCGAGCCAAGAACCTCCAAATATCTCTCGGAAAGCACTCGGGTGAACTCTGCAAGCTCCTTTGTTTCTGCAGGCTTTCCGCCTCGTATCTCACGGAAAATTGCAGGATTCGCAAGGGCACCGCGACCTATCATAACCCCGTCCAAATCGGGGAAACGCTTTGAAATATTTTCATAATTCTCTTTCGAAAAAACATTGGCATTGAAGCAAAGCTTGTTTGAAGATTTTCGGTATGCTTTTTCAAAAACCGACATATCAGGCTCGCCGTTGTAATAATCAGCTCTTGCACGAGGATGCACAATCAGGCTTCCCATAGAATGACGGTTGTAGACCAAAAGAAGGTCATCAAATTCTTCGCCCGACAAAAAGCCTGTTCGTGTTTTCACCGAAACAGCAAGTTTTGTTTTCTCAAAAACCTCCGAAAGAAAGCTGTCAATGCCCTCAGGGTCACGAAGAAAGCCGGAGCCTCTGTTCTTTTTCACAACCGTTCCCGAAGGACAACCAAGATTGATGTTTACCTCACCATAGCCCAGCTCCTTCAGCTTTTCTTCAAATTTCAAAAAGGAATCACTGCGGTTTGTGAGAACCTGGGGAACAAGGCGTTCAACCTTGTTTTTTTCAGGAACGATGTCACGCAGGCTTTTTATGCTGAGTCGTTCGTTATCCGAAGGTGTAATAAAGGGTGCAAAATATGCATCGCAACCCCCAAAAAATTCTGCATGAGTGTTTCTGTAAGTATATGTTGTTATGCCCTCCATGGGCGCAAAATAAAGCTTCATTGAATTGTCCTTTTCGTTTTTTCAAAAGTTGTCTTTGAGATTGAACACGGGGACAACAACTGTCACCTCAACCTCATTTTCTTCGAGGGTTTTGTCGGTAGTACACCGCAGAACCGGCGGCTCGCTTCCGCAGTTCTTTCCCGTGCAAACTTCATTCATAATTCCCTGAAGGTCGGAAAGACTGCCACTTGTGGGCATATTGATATGAAGGAAGAAATTTTTGAAACATTCGATTTTTACCTTGGAAAGATAATTGACCATTTCAGACCTATTTCCCTTGTAATCCAGCTTGTACCATTCCGCACAGCCGTTTCCCACAAGTCTGTCGACAGCTTCTCTGGTGCTTGCTGCCATAAGAACCCTTCTGCCCTCAAGGCAGGACATATCCGAAAAATATTCCTCCAGTTCGTGTTCGCTTTTGAATATTTCCAAAAACAGCATTTCCTTCACCTCCAAAAAAATTTACAAAAAGAACGTGTGAAAAGGCTCACACGTTCTCGGTAGTGTTTTCTCTTATCTGTTGTTAATAAGCTTTGTGAGCTCAACCGGCTCAACAATCTTGCCATCCTTGTAAACACGCATATTTCCTGATGCGATTTCGTCAATAAGGATAACCTCATCATTGTTGTAACCAAATTCAAACTTGATGTCCCAAAGATCAAGACCGATTGTTTTCAGGTCATCTGCAACAATCTTTGTGATTTTGAGAGTCTGTTCCTTCATACTTTCGAACATTTCGGGAGACATAACACCGAGAGCTGCAAGACCTTCAGATGTAACCAGCGGGTCTCCTTTTTCGTCATTCTTGAAGGTACATTCAACGTAGCCGCCGTCCAAAACCGTACCGTCTTCGATATATTCGCCATACCTGCGGATGAAGCTTCCCGTAGCAACCAGACGGCAGATAACCTCAAGACCATGACCGAAAACTGTTGCGGGGAGAACCTCCATTGTTGCATCATCCAGATTTGCGCTTACGTAATGGGTCTTGATGCCAGCCTTTTTCAGCATTTCAAAATAATAAACAGATGTTTCAAGGTTGGCTTTGCCGATACCCTCGATAGTGAGACCGACAGAATTTTCGCCCGGGTCAAAAACCCCGTCCTTGCCGGTACAATCATCCTTGAACTTCAGCATAACATTGCCGTTTTCAAGTTTGTAAACATCTTTTGTTTTTCCTTGATAAATCAATTCCATTTTCAAAACCCCTTCTTTTCTTTGTATAAAATTATCTTCTTTTGTATTCTACCACACTTTTTTGTATATTTACAATACTTTTACGAAAAAAAACATAATTTTTTTATATTTTTAAAACACTTGTCAAAGGATGGTTTTTGTGTTGCCTTTATTTTGGTAAAAATCACATATTACAGCCTTTCGCTGAAAAACTTTGCCATAATAGGTTCGAAAACCGCTCCGTGCTCTATCCTTATGTCGGAATAAGTCAATGTTTGTTCAATTGCCGCCTTTACAAAATCAACTGCCATCTGTGAGGCTTCCGTCATTGTCCGACCGCGAAGAAGTGCTCCCGTGAGCACTGCCGAAAAAATGTCTCCCGTACCGTGGAAGGGACGGTGAACATAACCACAATCCAGCACGGACTTTTCGTTCCTGATTTTGTCCAGAACCCCTACGGACATTTTTTCCGTTCCCGTCATCACCGAGGTAATTGCAACTCTTTTCGGTCCCAGTTCCGAAAGTCTGTACAAAAGCTCATAAAGCTCATTCTCACTCAAAGGACGTGATGGATATTTTTCGTCCAGAAGGAGACAAGCCTCCGTAAGATTCGGTGTAATCACGTCTGCAAGGCTCACAAATTCCTTCATACTGCAAAGAAGCTCATTCATTCTGTCATAATAAACTGTCTCTGCATCGGACAAATCATTATCACCCAAAACCGGGTCAATAACGGTAAGAAAGCTTCCGTCCTTCTCAGCCCTGATGAAGTCCGAAAGAATTTCTATCTGCCGTGATGAGCCGAGATAACCCGTACAAATTCCGTCAAACCTTATGTCAAGCTTTCTCCAATGCTTGAGAATTTTCGGCATCTCCTCGGTCAAATCACAAAAGGTATAATCTTCATAGTGATAAGTATGTGTTGAAAGAATTGCTGTGGGAAGAGGACAAGCCTCCACTCCCATAGATGACAAAATAGCCATCGCCTCGGAAAGTGAGACACGGCAGAACCCCGAAAGGTCGTTGACCGCAACAACTCTTGGTACATAACTTGGTATCATATTAATTCGCCTCGCAAAAAAATTGAACAATGTTCAGTTTATTATTTTTCAGGAACAAGCAGAGCAAGCTCTTCATCTGTCAGCTCTCTCACTTCTCCAAGCTCAAGCTCTTCCTCGAGAGCAAGCTTGTTCATTTTTGTCCTTTTCAGGTAGAGAACCTTGTTGCTCACGGCTTCAAACATACGCTTCACCTGATGAAATTTTCCTTCGTGTATGACAATTTCTGCCCAAAAACCATTTTTATCCTCAAAGCCTTTCAGCTCAGCCGGAAGGGTTTTGTAGCCGTCATCAAGAACAACACCTTCACGGAAGGCTTTGATGTCTCTTTCGGTTACGGGCTTTTGGATTCGTGCAACATAAGTTTTCGGAATATGTTTTTTCGGAGACAGAAGGCGGTGAGCAAGGTCGCCGTCATTTGTTATCAAAAGAAAGCCTTCGGTGTCAATATCAAGTCTGCCCACAGGAAAAGGCTCAAAATGAAGGTATTCTTCGGGGACAAGCTCCATAACTGTCGGGGTTCTTCCGTCCCGTGTTGCGGAAATGTAGCCCTGAGGCTTGTTCAGCATCAGATAAACAAATTTACGGTATTCCACTTCCGTTCCGAATGCCGTAACCGTATCGCTGTCGGCATCAACGTGTACCTCTGCCTTTGTGATAGTCTTTCCGTTTACCGCAACAGCTCCTGATTTTATCATTTTTTTCACTTCGCTTCGCGTTCCCAAACCGCAATCTGCAAGAAATCTGTCAAGTCTCATAAAAAAGCTCTCCGTTCTTTTTTGAATATAACCTTCGTTTTTGGCATATAATTGAATAGGCGGCAAAATTGCCCTCAATTCCTTATTACTCAAAGGGAGGACCCCATATGCGTATGTCAAAAACGGTGAGAAAATACCGTTATGCTTTTGCCGGAATAACAGCGGCAATTGTACTACTTATGGTAATTATCGGGATTTTCAGCATCGACAATGGTACAAACCAAATGATTGTTGAATACATTGAAGGTCTGGGCTGGGAAATCGAACCAACCCCAAAGGAAATATCCTATCTCACCATCCCCGAGGAATTTGATGCGGTTTATGAAACCTACAATGCTGTCCAGAAACACTCCGGCTTTCCATTTGAGGACTTCAGGGGAGAAAAGGTTGCCCGTTATATTTATCGGGTGCTCAACCACAAGGAATCGGAAAATGCACAGGTTTATGCCGGAGTTTTTGTGTTCGAAAACACAATTATCGGCGGAGAAATTTCCTCTGCCGAAAACAATGGCTTTATGCACGCATTGACAGAAACCTCCAATATTGCCCCTCAATAAGCTTAATTAGTTTAATTATATCACAAAAATTCCCCTTTGACTATACTTTTACTTGACTTTTTTTCTGCAAACGAGTAAAATTAGCTTATACAGATTTAGAAGGAGGATTTACCAATGAGAATAGAAACAAAATGTATTCAATCGGGTTACACTCCCGAAAACGGAGAGCCCCGTGTTCTCCCCATATACCAGAGCACAACATGGAAGTACAGCTCTACCGAGCAGATGGGAAAGCTCTTTGACCTTGAAGAAAGCGGATATTTTTATACCAGACTTGCGAACCCCACAAACGATGCGGTAGCCGCAAAGATTGCCGACCTTGAAGGCGGCGTTGCAGGTATGCTTACGTCATCGGGTCAGGCGGCTTGCTTTTATTCAATCTTCAATATCTGCAATGCAGGTGACCACTTTATTTGTTCTTCATCGGTTTACGGCGGAACCTTCAATCTTTTTGGCGTAACTATGAAAAAGCTGGGCATTGACGTAACCTTTGTTGACCCGGACGCAGATGAAGAAACCCTCCATGCAGCTTTTCAGGAAAACACAAAGGCTGTTTTCGGCGAAACAATTGCGAACCCCGCCCTTGTTGTTCTTGACATTGAGAAATGGGCAAAGATTGCTCACGCACATCAGGTTCCGCTTATTATCGACAACACCTTTGCAACACCCATAAACTGCCGTCCCTTTGAATGGGGTGCAGACATTGTTGTTCATTCAACAACAAAGTATATGGACGGACACGCAACTCAAGTAGGCGGTGCTGTTGTGGACAGTGGAAACTTCGACTGGGCGGCAACAGACAAATTTCCGGGACTCACAACTCCGGACGAATCATACCACGGAATTACTTATACCGAAAAGTTCGGAAAAGCAGCATATATCACAAAGCTTACTGCTCAGGTAATGCGTGATTTGGGCTCAATCCCCTCTCCTCACAATGCATTCCTGCTCAACCTTGGACTTGAAACGCTTCCTCTCAGAATGGAACGTCATTGCAGCAATGCTCAGAAAGTTGCTGAATACCTCAGCAAGAACGACAAGGTTTCCTGGGTGAAATACTGCGGTCTTGAAGGGGACAAATATCATGAGCTTGCAAAGAAATATCTTCCAAACGGCTCCTGCGGCGTTATTTCCTTCGGTGTGAAGGGAGGAAGAGATGCGGCTGTTACCTTTATGGACAGCCTCAAGCTTGCGGCGATAGTTACACACGTTGCGGATGCAAGAACCTCGGTTCTTCACCCCGCAAGCCACACTCACAGACAACTGAGCGATGCAGAGCTTGAAGCAGCAGGCGTAACTCCTGACCTTATCAGATTTTCTGTTGGTATTGAGAATGTTGATGATATTATTGAGGACATTCAGCAGGCTTTGGACAATGTGAATGCCTGAAAAAATTCAGTGAATTGAAAAGGGACTGTGACAAAATGAAATTTTCGGGACGGGGTGGAACCCGTCCCCTACATACATTGTGCACGTTTTTTGTGAAACAATTTGTAGAGTTCGGTTTTCACGCCGAACAGTATCTTTCATTTTGTTACGGTCCCTTCCGTTTGTCTCAATCCTCACGGGTAGGTGTGGGAAAGGATTTTTATACCCTTCCAAATTGTTCAAGAATATATAATTTACGGGAGAGCAAAAACCCTCCCGTATGCATATTTTTTTATTCCTTCCAAAGATGAATTTTTCCCAGTCGGTGAAGACCCACAATGATTGTTGTGCAAATGGGAAGTATAATCATTCCGCTTACGCCCAGCCACAGATAGCCGATATAGATTGCTACAAGAGTAACAACGGGATTCAGTCCCAGCTGGTCGCCAACGATTTTGGGTTCGATGAAGTTTCTTATAACAAGAATTATGAAGTACAGCACAACAAGCCCGATTGCAAGGTAGTAGTTTTGTGAAAACAGTGAAAATATTGCCCAAGGCCAGAGCACGGTGCCTGTCCCGAAAACGGGAAGAATGTCGGTCAGGGCGATTAGTGCTGCAAGTCCAACAGCACTGTCAACCTTCAGGATTGAAAGTCCGATTGAAAGCTCTGAGAATGTTATAATCCATATAATCAGGTAGGCTCTCAAATAACGGAGAATAGTTTTTCCAAAATGCTCCTTTGCGTCCAATATAAAGGTATTGATACGGGGCGGAAGCTGTTTCCGGATGAAAGCCACAATTCTTTCGTAGTCCATACTGATGAAAAGCGACGCAAGTATGGTGAATATGAAAGAAATAAAGAAGTAAGGCAGCTTTGTTGAAGCATTTGCCAGAGTTGAAACCATGCCCGTTGAAAAAGTCAGTATGTAATCACGGAGGTTGCCGCTTGTATTTTCGATTACAGAATGAATCTGGTCGAGGGTTTCGGGAGAAATTCTTGAAGTAATGTCATGAAAGGTCATTTCAATACTTTCCAAAAACGGAACAATACTGCTGTCGTAATAGGAAGGGAGATTGGTGAAAAAGTCTCTCAAAGAGCCATAAATCAATGCCCCCAGTCCCCACAGAATGAGTACAATCAGCCCATACACAAGAACAAGAAAAAAGAGTGCAAAAAATTTGCGGCTGATTTTTGTTTTTTTGCATACGACACTAATGGGCGGGTTGACAGCAACGGCAATAACAAAGCCCAGTATAAAGGGAAGCAGCCATTTTGCCACATAGTGAATACAAAGAAAAGCGAGAATTGCAATTATCGCATAATAAAGTATGTTTATTATAAATTCCTTTCGTTTTTCAAGCTTTTCCTTTTGCATTTGTGCTTATCCTTTCTGTTCAAGAGATATTTTTATTATCTCACAGAAGTTTTTCCTTGTCAAGAGAAAACCCTCGTAAATTTATGTGACTGCACTACATTGAAAAGTGCGGAAGACTTATTCTTCCGCACTTTCCTTATATGAGATGTAAAGATTTACTCCCAGCATAGTGAAAATAGGTGCAAGAATTGCTCCTGTAATTCCGAAAAAACGGACACCTACATAAATACTTATGAGTGTGAGAATGGGATGAGTGCCAATCTGGCGGCTTATTATTTTCGGCTCTGCAAGCTGACGTATCACAAAGACCAATGCCTGAATTATCATCAGGGAAACAAAGGAATATACATCTCCGTAAAGAAGGGAAACAAGAGACCATGGGACAAGAATTATGGCTGTTCCCAGTACCGGAAGAGCATCCACCAGACCGCAGACCAGACCCCACAGAAGTGCATTTTCCTTTCCCACAACCCACAGGCTCACGGCAACAACTGTGGATGTGAGCAGCATAAGATAAAGCTGTGCTTTCATATATGAGGAGAAGGCGTGCAGAAGCACACTTTTTCCTTTTGCAAGTCCGTCAACCAACCGTTTGGGGAAGATTTCGCCAAGAAAGTTTGTTACCAGAAGATAATCCTTTGTGAAAAAGAATGTGCCCAGAATCAGCATAACAACAAAAAACATAATGGACGGAAGAGCCGCGGCAAAATCCCCTGCGGCATTGAGTGCGGCGGTTGTTGCACGTCCCGAAAACTCTGCCGTATTTTCCTGAAGTTTTAAAGCGTAGCTGTCCAGAAGTGCTCCAAGCTCCGGCGGAAGCTTGAGACGAAAGCCGTCTATGGTACTCATCAGGGAATTGAGTTGAAAGCGGAAGGAAGCAAGAGCGTCGGGAAGTGATGCAACAAGATTTTTTATCTGGACAAAAAGCTGAAAAACAGTCAGGCTTATGAGACCGAGAATCAGGGCAACAAAAAGAGTAACCAGAATAGCGGAGCTTATTCCACGGCTTAGTCCAACGCGACGTTCCAGAAAGCACACCATTTTCTGACAAAGTGTTGCAATGAAAAATGCCGCCAAAAAGGGCGCAAAAAGCCTGAGAAAAAAGGGGAACAGGAACAGCACACCTGCTATTCCTGCTCCAATTATTATATATTTCGAAAGTCTTTCAAGATTCACCGCAAAACACTCCTTTTGCGGCAAGCTCCTTAATTTGATGTAAGTCTTTCAATAAGTGTGTAGCCGTGCTCGACCGTAACACCTGTTTTGAGCGCTTCTGCCTCTGTATAAGAGCTTACACCCGACTCAATATTTTTGCCGCTTTTGTATATTATATACGGCACAGGGTCGGAAGTATGCGTTCTTATTGCCAGAGGAGTCGGGTGGTCAGGCATAATGAGCATTGCAAAGTCTTCGCCGTCCTCTTCAAGAGCCTTCAGAATGGGAGCGACAATTTTTTCGTCAATAAGCTCAATTGCTTTCACCTTGTTTTCTATCTCATGGCGGTGTCCTGCCTCGTCGGGAGCTTCAAGATGAACATACAGAAAGTCCGAGCCGCCGCGAAGAGCCTTTACAGCCGCTTCTGCCTTGCCGTCAAAATTAGTATGCACATTTCCCGTTGCTCCTATAACATCAACATTTTCAAGTCCTGCACACACACCGATACCCTTTATGAGGTCAACAGCAGAAACAACAGTTCCCTGAAGGTTGAATTTTTCCTTGTAAGTATCAAGAGCCGGCTTTGTGCCGTTGCCCCATATCCAGATTGAGTTTGCAGGATTGAGACCGCGCTTGATTCTGTCCAGATTTACGGGATGATTCTTGAGAATTTCATAGCTCTTTTTCATAAGGTTGAGAATTGTTTCATCCTTCGGCAGATAATCCTTCACACATCTTCCAGAAATATCATGAGGAGGTGTGAGCTCAAACTTGTTCTCCTTGTTGTGCCATACCAGAAGGTGACGGTAGCTGATACCACTGAAAAATTCATATTCCTCGGTGCGGAGAGCCTCGTTCACTGCCGCAATGAGCTGAGCGGATTCCTCTGTGGTTATTTCATCGGAGCTGTAGTCAACCATAGTTTTGTCCTCATAATTTTCCTCGTCGGAAAGAGTAACAACATTGGTTCTGAAGGTTGTGTCGGAAAGCTCAAGATGAACACCCATACTCATAGCTTCAAGGGGAGACCTTCCCGTGTAATATTTTTGAGGGTCATAGCCGAAAACCGCAAGGTTGGCAACGTCACTTCCGGGGGGGAGATTTGCAGGAACGGTTGTAACCATACCAACCTCGCCTTTTGCCGCAAGTCCGTCAATATTGGGCTTTTTTGCTGCTTCAAGAGGAGTTTTGCCGCCAAGCTCCGCAACGGGGGTATCTGCCGCACCGTCACAGAGAATAACTATGTATTTCATATTCTGTCACGCCTTTCGTGTAAAAAATAATCTGAATTTATACATATATTATATAAATCCAAAGGACTTTTGTCAACTTTTTCTTGCGGTATATGTAACTTTATTTGTGTGAAGAAGGATTTGTTGCAAACAATATCTGCGACAGATGAAAATATTGATGCATAAAACATCATAAAAAAACACATCATAATAATATTGACAAATTTGCATCTTCGGTGTATACTAATAATGAGGTGACGGAAATGATGAATTCTATGGATACAACGAGAATTACTGCAACACTGCCTGTATCTTTTATTGACGAGCTAAAGGCGCTTGCAAAATCCAATCAGATTCCTTCTGTGAATTTTGCTATTCGTCAGGCAGTTGACGATTATCTGGTACGAGCGAGAAAAAAACAATATGATGAAATGATGAAAGAAGCTGCAAAAGACGAAGCTTTTGTGACCAGAACATCAAAATGTGATGAAGATTTTGCTTTTGCAGATGGTGAGGTGCAGGGCGAATGGTAAACAAATGGGAAATATATTTTTGTAATCTTGATCCTACCAAAGGTTGCGAACAAAGAGGAACACGCCCTGTACTTATTATATCCACAGATAGTGTGAATCACAACCTTGCTGTATCAACAGTTCTTCCGTTGTCAAGCGTAAAACCAACGGATAAGATTTATCCTACCGAGGTTCTTTTGCCAACTCAGGTAAGTGGTTTGCCAAAATTATCTGTTGCAATGGTACAGCAAATCAGAACAATATCCCATAGCAGATTACAGACCTTGGCAGGAAAAATAACCGATAGTGAAACTCAAGAAAAAATATTATTGGCTTGTAGAGAATATTTCGATTTATAAAATAAGTTTAAGTCATCAATCCTTTTGAATTATCTTTTGGATTGATGACTTGTTTTTTTGTATAAAGGGGATATAGCGTTGAAAGAGTATGCAAAACGAATATTGTTGTTATTTTTTCAAAAGCTCTGCCGTGTACATTTCAACGGCAAGGTCTTTGTTGATTAGCCCTGAACGTACGGCGTAAGTGTATTCTGCACCCTTCAGGGTCATTTTTTTCAGGTAGCCTGTGCTGAAATGCCTTGATTGCTCGGTGAGCTTTTTTACCACAAAGGGGTGGCGTCTCGGCTCAAAGTATTCAGCAATTTTTTCTGCGGGAAGCCTGTCCTCATAAAGCTGTTTTACCATCAAAAGCTCTCCCATTCGTGACGAAAGAAGGGAAAGCACCGTGGAGGAGCTGTCCTTTGAGGATGCACAGAGAACGCTGAGCTCTTCAAAAACGTTTTTGGTTCTGCCCTCGGCAATATTATCAATAATATCAAAAATTCTTGCATCGGTGGTTTTTGAAACTACCGAGGTTATGTCTTCCGCAGTTATTTTTTCACGGTCACCAACATAGTTCAGAACCTTGTTGAATTCGGTGTGAACCATTGCCATTGACTGACCGCAAAGCTCAACCATCCGTGCAAGGTCGGATGAAAGCACGCGTTTTCCATTTTCCTCAAAGCTTTTTTCAAGCCAAAGCTCAAGCTGTTTTGGGGAAAGGGGAGAGAATTTTACAATTTCGCCGTTTTTTTGAAAAACGTCAAGATTTTTTTCTTTTTTCTTGTCAAATTCCTGTTCTGTAAATATAACCGTCATATAATCGGGTACATCCGAAAGAAGCTGGCAAAGGGGAGCGAAGTCCTTGCCCTTTGCGTTGCCGAATATTCCGCAATCCGAAATCACAACCATTTTGCGGTCGGACATAAAGGGAACGGAAAGCACCTCGGTCTCAATATCCTTGTACGAAAGCTTTTTTCCGTGTAAGCGTGTGTAGTTGAATTCCTCAAAGTCCTTGTCAATAAGCTGTTTTCTGATTGCCTTCAGCTTGTTTTCAAGAAGGAACTGTTCTTCGCCGTAGAAGAAGTAGAGCTTTGCAAGTTTCTTTGATGAAATCTGTTTGTCCAAATCCTTTGGCTCCATCATAGCAACCAATCCTTTCAGTTTGTTATTCAGGTTTTTGAAAAGGTTATTTTGTCGATTCCCTTTTCTGTTACCGTAAACGTAATATGCCCGTCCTTGTCGGTGCGGTATACCATTATGTCTTCGTCTGCAAGGAGGCTCAAGGTTTCGCTGTGGGGATGTCCATAACGGTTGTTTGCACCAGCTGAAATAATTCCGTAGGTGGGGTCTGCCTCCATAATAAATCTTTTTGATGATGATGTGGAAGAGCCGTGATGAGGAATTTTCAGCACAGCACATTCGGGAACACCTCGAACAAGAAACTCCTTTTCACCGCGGGCTTCAATGTCGCCTGTTATGAGAAAGGTATCGCCGCCGTAGGTTATGCTCAGCACAAGGGAGCTGTTGTTGTGAAAGTTGCTGCCCTTGCATCCGCCTTTTTGGGGGTGAAGAACCTTTATGGAAAGTCCGGGACAGTTTGTTTCCAAAATGCTGCCGGCTGAAAGATAACTGACTTCTGTTTTTCTTTTTTCCGCAATCTCTATGAGATTTGTTTTTGAGTTGTCCGTGTCCTTGTAGTCGGGAAGATAAAGTCTTTCAACAAGCCCGTCCCTTGTGAGTCTTTCTATACCGCCCATATGGTCGCTGTGGTAGTGGGTTGTTACGGCATAATCAATTTTGTCAACCTCCTGTTCTTCGAGAAAGGGCAGAAGGTGACTTTCGTAAGTGTCATACTCGCCGCCGTCAATAAGAATTGTTTCTCCGTTTGCAGTTTTGACAAAGGTAGAGTCCCCCTGCCCCACATCAACAAAAACAATCTCCATTGGTCCCGAAGGAAGAGGTGCAGGAGTTTCGGCGGTATCAGGAAGGGTATGTCCTGCAAATGCCGCAAATATAGCCGCAACAAAGGCGAGCACAAAAAACAATAATTTTTTCTTTATGTGGTGCATATTATCTTCCTCCAATTTGAAAAAGGCTGCCTGAAAGCAGCCTTTTTTCTTTTTCACAATTTCTTAGTTGAAGATACGTCTTGCGCAATAATAGCGGTTTGCGTATCCGCCTGTTACGATACTTTCGTACTTGACAACGTCGCCTGTCTGCGGTGCGTGAATCATCATTCCGTTTCCTGCATAAATGCCAACGTGATGTACATAACCATTTCCTCTGGAGAAACAAACAATATCTCCGGGGAGAAGATTTTCCTTTGCAACCGGTGTTCCGTTTGACATCTGGTCGTGAGCAACACGATTGAGTGTGACACCCATCTGTTTGTAAATATAGTATACAAAGCCGCTGCAATCAAACCCGCTTGGGCTTGAACCGCCGTAAACATAAGGTACACCGAGATACTTCTTTGCAAGCTCAACTACCGACTGACCCTTTGAGGTCACAGCAGCAGAGCGGTTGGGCATACTGCCCGGCATAACCTTCAGAAAATCCATTGAAACAAAACCATAGCAACCGTTGTATGTAACTGCTGCCCAGCCATCGCCGAAGCCGTAAATGGGAACGGACTGACCGTTGGGAATCTGTGCCAGAATTCTTGCTGAAGTAGACATAGTTTCGCGAAGATTGAGAAGATCCGCAGTAACCAGTCCGTAGGATGTTGTCTCAGCACTGACTGAAAGTGATACTGTTGACAAAATTATAACAAAGACGACTGTTATCGCCAAAAGCTTTCTTACATTAAACAAAATTTTAAACCTCCAATATTAGTTCACAAAATGCGTATTCCGTTGAGTCTCCCCTTTCAAAATAGATTTGTATAAGCCGTCTGCACGCCTGCAGGGAATCTTTATACACCTACAGTATACTATGTAAACCTCTGTTTGTCAAGCTTTTTTGCAAAAAGATTGCAGAAATGTTACAATAGTGTTACAAAAACGTGTGCACAATATATGCAGGGGACGGCTACGTTGAACCGAAAAATTCATTTTGCTACTGTCCCAGGTACAATAGTTTCTATTTTCTACCGCCCGAATAACAGGCTCGTAGTAATGTTCACTTTCTTACTTGGTGTCGTTTTCATCAAACACATCGCCGCATTCAGGGCAAAATTTTGGAGGATTCTGAGGGTCTTCGGGAGTCCATCCGCATTTGTCGCACTTATAAAGAGGTGCGCCTGCAGGCTTTGGCTTTCCGCAATTCTGACAGAATTTTCCCTGATTGGTTGTTCCGCACTCGCAGGTCCAACCTACCGCCGGTGCAGGCTGAGGCTTGCCGCAGTTCTGACAGAACTTGCCTGTATTGTCAGTACCGCATTCGCATTTCCATCCGCCCTGTGCAGGTGCAGCACCGCCTACTTGCTGATTAACCATAGTGTTCTGGCTGTTGTTTGCGCCCTGCATAAAGCCTGACATACCACCCATCATATTACCTGCCATATTCATTCCCATAAAGCCTGCCATAGCA
>SVKC01000024.1 GCA_015068655.1 Oscillospiraceae bacterium | reverse complement strand
CATAAAAGGAAACTTTGATGATGCGCAGTCAGGAGTAAAGACAATCTTCACAGATGAAAAAGCCAATGCTGATTTTGCAAAGAACAACTGTGTTATGTCTTCTGCAAACTCAATCAACTGGGGTCGTCTTGTTCCGCAGATTGTTTATTATGTTTCGGCATATTGTGATATGGTTGAATGTGGCGAAGTTGAGCTTGGCGACAAAATCAATATCTGTGTTCCAACAGGTAATTTTGGAAACATCCTCGCGGCATATTATGCAATGCGTATGGGTCTTCCGGTGAACAAGCTTATCTGTGCTTCAAATGCAAACAACGTTCTCACTGAATTCATAAAGACAGGTGAATACAACAAAAACCGTGATTTCCACACTACAATTTCTCCTTCAATGGATATTTTGATTTCAAGCAACCTTGAAAGACTTTTGTTTGACCTTTGCGGAAATGATGATAAAAAGGTTTCAAAGTGGATGAATGACCTGAAGGAAAAGGGTGAATATAAGGTTACGTCAGATGTACAGAAAAAGATTTCAAAGCTGTTTTGGGCAGGCTTCTGTGATGATTATTTCACAAAGGAATGCATTTTCAAAACCGCTGATGAATATGACTACACTGTTGATACACATACTGCTGTTGCAATTGATGTTTACAAGCAGTACAAGACAGAAACGGGAGACGAAACACCTACAGTAATTGCATCAACAGCAAGTCCTTTCAAATTCAATCAAAGCGTGCTTTCTGCACTTGGCAAGGATGGGGAAATTGCAGGAAAAGATGATTTTGCTCTTCTTGACATTCTTTTCAATGTGTCAGGTATGAACATACCGGCATCTCTCGAAACACTCAAGAGCAAGGAAAAGAGATTTGAAGGTGTTTGTGACAAGACAGAACTCCTTGAAACAGTAAGTAATTTCATAAGCAAATAATGTTGTGAGATTTTGGGGTTGATGTATGCATCAACCCCCGAATTTTGCATTACGGGAGGTGGTGCTTTGTGGCGATTTTTGCCCTTGCAGATTTACATTTATCCTTTGGAACAGACAAGCCTATGGATGTTTTTGGAGCAAAATGGGAGAATTATACCGAAAAAATATACGAAAACTGGCAGAGCATCGTATCCAATGACGACTTGGTGCTTATACCGGGGGATGTTTCGTGGGCAACATACATATCTGATGCATATAAGGACTTTAAGTTTATAAATGAATTGAAAGGCAGAAAGGTCATAATCAAAGGAAACCATGACTATTGGTGGACAACTCTAAAAAAAATGGAAGAGTTTCTGGCGGACAATTCTTTTGATACAATAAGAATTCTGAATAATAATGCTGTTGCTTTTGAAGATGCGGCAATATGCGGAACACGAGGCTGGTCGGTACAGGACAACAACGATGAAGACGACGAACGTATTATTGACCGAGAAAAGAAAAGACTTATTCTGACATTGGAAGAAGCAATAAAACTGAAAAAGAAGCGTCTTATTGTAGGGATACATTATCCGCCCTTTGACAGACATGGCGAGGAAAACGGTTTTCTGGAGATAATGAGAAGTTATGGTGTGGATACTTGCGTATACGGCCACCTTCATTCTTATGCTCACAAAAACGCTGTTGAAGGAAATCTTGGCGGTGTTGAGTTGCGTCTTGTTTCAGGAGATTTTGTGGATTTCAGACCTGTGAAAATTTGATTCTTTGATGTAAATATGTTGACGTTTTTCCGTGAACAGCGACAATTTTGGTATAATATATAAAAAAATTCGTTAAAATGGTCGAAAAAATATTAAAATGCCTATTGTAAATTGGAATTTATTGTGTTATAATACTATGCAAATGATTATAATAGGCACGTATGCCTTGAGAAGTACAGAGAGAGGAATGTTTTAAATGAGTACAGTAGAAAAAGCAGAAAAGAAATTTGTTGAATTCGAGTTTTCGGTAAGCGGAGAGGAATTCAAAGCAGCCATTGAAAAGGCTTACAGACAGAATGTCGGAAAGATTACCATTCCGGGATTCAGACGCGGAAAAGCTCCCCGTAATATTATCGAAAAGTATTACGGCAGTGAAATCTTCTTTGAAGATGCTGTAAACATTGTTCTTCCCGATGCATATGATAAAGCAATTGACGAACAGAACATTGAAGCTGTTGCACAGCCTGAAATTGACGTGAAGGATATTTCAAAGGAAAACGGTGTTGTGTTCACAGCAAAAGTAGTTGTGAAGCCTGACTTTGAACTCGGTCAGTATAAGGGCGTAGAGATTTCCAAGGTTACCTACAGAACAACAGAGAAAGAAATCAAAGGCGAAATTGAAAAGATTCGTGAAAGAAATGCAAGGATGGTTAATGTTGAAGACAGAGCTGCAAAGCTTGAAGATACAGTGAACATTGACTTTGAAGGCTTTACAGACGGCGTTGCATTTGACGGTGGCAAGGGCGAAAGCTTTGACCTCAAGCTTGGTTCAGGTCAGTTTATTCCCGGCTTTGAGGAACAGCTTGTTGGTGCAAATGTCGGTGATGATGTTGAAGTGAATGTTACATTCCCCGAAGAATATCACGCAGAAGACCTGAAGGGCAAGCCTGCAGTATTCAAAGTAAAGGTTAATGCAATCAAAGCTCAGGAGCTTCCTGAACTTGATGATGAATTTGCGAAGGATGTTAGTGAATTCGATACCTTCGAAGAATTCAAGGCTGACCTTTCAAAGAAGCTCAAGGAAAAGAACAAGGAAAAGGCAAAGAAGGAAATGGAAGATGCAGCCATTGAAAAGGTTTGCGAAAATACTGAAATTGCTATTCCTGAAGAAATGTTTGAAACAGCTGTGAACAATCAGCTTCGCGATTTTGCAATGCAGCTTCAGTATCAGGGTATCACTATTGAGCAGTATGCACAGTACACAGGTGTTACACTTGATGCTATGAAAGACCAAATCAGACCCGGTGCTGAAAAGCAGGTAAAGACATCACTTGTTCTTGAAAAGATTGCCAAGGTTGAGGGAATCAAGGTTACAGACAAGGATGTTGAGAAAGAACTGGAAAAGATGGCTGAACAGAGCGGCATGAGCGTTGATGACGTGAAGAAGTATGTTGATATTGAAGGCATCAAAGACAGCAAGCTTATCGAAAAGACGGTTGAATTTATTGTAAAGAACGCAGAAGTTAAATAACAGTACTGTGATAATATTGAGCAAAGGTTAATCTGAATGATTAACCTTGCTTGTTTTTAAGCAAATGTCGAAAAAAAGTGAAAATGGAGGAATTTTTATGTACGATGCAATGATACCATATGTAATTGAACAGACGAGCAGAGGTGAAAGATCTTATGATATTTTTTCACGTCTGCTGAAAGACAGAATTATATTTTTGTCTGACGAAGTGAATGATGCAACAGCAAGTCTTGTTGTTGCCCAGCTTTTGTTCCTTGATAGTGAAGACCCTGACAAGGACATAAACCTTTATATCAACAGCCCCGGTGGTTCCATTACAGCAGGTATGGCAATTTATGATACGATGAGATATACGAAGGCTGATGTATCCACAATTTGTGTGGGTATGGCGGCATCAATGGGTGCTTTTCTTCTGTCTGCCGGTGCAAAAGGAAAAAGATTTGCTCTTCCGAACAGCGAAATAATGATTCATCAGCCACTCGGTGGCGCTCAGGGTCAGGCGACAGATATTCAAATTCACGCAGAACGTATCATAAAAATGAAGGAAAAGCTGAACAGAATGCTTGCTGACCATACAGGACAGCCTCTTGATGTTATCAAAAAAGATACAGAACGTGACAATTTTATGTCAGCAGAAGAAGCTCTCAAGTATGGCTTGATTGACAAAATCGTTGAAAAGCGCTGAGCTTTGAAATTAAATTAATTGTTTAAAGGAGACATTTATGTCAGGTAACAATGAAACAAGAAGACTTCGCTGCTCTTTTTGCGGCAAAGGGGAGAACCAGGTGAAAAAACTTATTGAAGGTCCGGGTGTTTATATCTGCAATGAATGTGTGGATTTGTGCTTTGAGATATTCGAAGATGAGTTTGACGAAAAGGCTGTAGAGACAGAGGCGGTTGAATATAAGGATTTGCCCAAGCCCAAGGAAATCAAGGCATTTCTGGATGAATATATTATAGGACAAAATGATGCAAAAAAAGCCCTTTCTGTTGCTATTTACAATCATTACAAGAGAATAGGCTACAATGATGGCAATGATGATATTGAACTTCAAAAAAGCAATATTTTGCTCCTTGGACCTACGGGTGTCGGAAAAACATTTATTGCCCAGACTCTTGCCAAAATGATGAATGTGCCTTTTGTTATTGCAGATGCCACATCTCTCACCGAGGCGGGGTATGTGGGAGAGGATGTTGAGAATATTCTGCTGAAGCTTATTCAGGCGGCAGACTATGATATTCCGAGAGCAGAAAAAGGTATTATCTATATAGACGAAATTGACAAGATTTCACGAAAATCCGAAAACCCTTCAATTACCCGTGATGTAAGCGGTGAAGGTGTTCAGCAGACGCTTTTGAAAATACTCGAAGGGACTGTTGCTTCTGTACCTCCAACCGGCGGAAGAAAACATCCGCATCAGGAGTTTATACAGATTGACACAACAAACATTCTGTTTATTTGTGGTGGAGCCTTTGAAGGTATTGACAAGATTATCGAAGCCCGTGTGAATACGAAATCTTTGGGTTTCGGTGCAAAAGTGGAAAGCAAGAAGGAAAAGAACCGCGGAGATATTTTAAAGCAGCTTATTCCTGATGATTTGCAGAAATTCGGTCTTATTCCTGAATTTATCGGTCGTGTTCCTGTTATTGCAACGCTGGAGTCACTTGATAAGGCTGCACTGAAAATGATTCTTACGGAACCGAAGAATGCCCTTGTAAAGCAGTACAAAAAGCTGTTTGCAATGGATGGTGTGGAGCTGAAGGTTTCGGATGATGCTGTTGATGCTATTGCAGACAAGGCGATTGAAAGAAATACGGGTGCACGTGGTCTTAGAACTATTCTCGAAGAGGTTATGCAGGATATTATGTTTGAGATTCCATCGGATGTAACCATAAAAACAGCTACTGTCACACGTGAATGTGTTACTGACAAAGCGATGCCTCTGGTTGAACGTGATGAACTCAAAGCGGCAAAAAAATCACGTTCACAGAAAACTTCGACAGAGGATAAGTCTGTTTGCTAGACAGAATGTGCGAAAGGATGAAATACTTTGAAAAGTATAAAGCTCTTATATTTGATTGTTGCAACTGCTATCGTTTTTTTCGGATGTCAGCCCGTGACTGAGTCTAAAAAAGATATAGCTGAATCTGTTGAACCGGATATAGTAGAGGATATAGCAATAAGAAAAATTGAAGCTTCAACACTTCCTGCTAATGTCCTTGATTGGACTGAGGTGAGCCGTTATACAGGTGATGTTGACGGCGATGGAGCAAATGAAAATGTTGTTCTTGTTACCGAAGCAAAAAAGGATAAAAACGGGGAGTTTCTCTGGAATGACGGTCAAAATTGGGCACTTTTTGTTGATGGAAGCGACAAGGACTATGTTTTGTTCCAAAACTATGTGAATATAGGAAATGCCTATTTTGAAGTTTCGGATTATTATATGGCAGACGGAGCTGTGCCGAGAATCAATCTTATTCTTTCGACAGGCGCAGCATTTTGTGTAAAGTCATATGTTTTTTCACCAAGTGATGCGACTTATGGTGAGCAGATGCTCTATGATTCCGGGGATGAAACCGAAGGCGGAATAAGCAGAAGACATTCGTCGATTCCCATTTATTTTAATTAATAGAATTTGAGGTGTTGCATAGCAATGCCTCTTTTTGTCGCTATGGGAAAAAATTGTTGCATTAACAAAATACGTATGTTATAATGAGTTTAATCGTGAAACGATTAAACTCTGCGATATAAATTCCTTACGGAATTTGCGATATACCTTGCGGTGCGATATATTACTTCGTAATGCGATATGTCCCTTCGGGACGAGATAAAGGAATTTATATCATATCGCAACGGAGCAAAGCAGAGTTATATCGCATTTGAATATAGTGAAAATATATCGCACGAGCGTAAGCGAGTATATCGCCAAAAAGCTAGTATCTAAATCGTGCACGAATTCTATAATAATTGTTTGAAAGTGTTGTGTTTTTTTATAGTCAAAGCAATACTTATAATGTAATTCGGGTAAAATAAGTTTGATAATAGATTACGGAGGTTTTTATGAAAAGACTTTTCGCGTTTTTTCTTGTTTTTATTATGCTTTTTTCGGTGACAGCTTACGGAACTGAAAAAGATTGTGTGCGTGTTCCTGCTCTTATGTACCATTCGGTTGACGAGGGTCATATGACAACAATTATTTCTGTTGACAATTTTCGAAAGCATATGGAGATAATTCGTGACAATGGTTATACGCCCGTTTCACTGGAAGACTTGGTGGACTATGTAGATTACGGTATGCCTCTTCCTGAAAAGCCTGTGATTATTACCTTTGATGATGGGTACAGAGACAATTATACAAACGCATTTCCTGTGCTTCGGGAGTTTGGCTTCAAGGCAACGATTTTTGCTATCGGTAGCTCTGTTGGAAAGGAGCTATACAAGGAAACTGTTCACAAAATTATTCCTCATTTTTCATATGAAGAAGCGAGAGAAATGATTGATTCAAAGCTGATTGCCGTTCAAAGTCACAGCTATGATATGCATCAGCGGGCAGATTTTGAAAGCTCTGTTACACCTCGGGAAAGCGTTCTCAGGCTTGAAGGCGAAAGCTTTTCGGATTACGTAAGAGCTCTCGAATGTGATATTACTTTGAGCAAAACTCTTCTTGAAGCTGAAACAAAAAAGCCTGTTATAGCCTTTGCTTATCCCAGAGGAATGTATAATGCTGTTTCAGATTATATCCTGAAGAAAAACGGAATAAGAATTACTATGGCTATTTCTACGGGAGCAAATTATATAAAAAAATATGACAAAAACAGCCTCTACAATCTGCACCGCTACAATATGCACAATGGTGTGAGTGGTGAGCAGCTTTTGAAGTGGCTTGATGAGGAATAATTATGAGAAGATTTTTTTGTTTTTGCTTTGTTGCGTTCAGCTTGATTTGGTGTATCCAGCCGCAGGCGTCTGATTCTGAATGGGTGCTGTCTTATGAAGATAACGGCAAACAGCTTTTTCCGATGCAGATTTCGGTTGATGGAAGAGTGAATGTGTCACAGCTTGTACCGAAACGAAACGGATATGTTTTTGGTGGCTGGAAAAAAGAAAAAAGCGACGATGTGTTTTTTCCGGGAGAAGAGCTTTTTCTTGAAAAAAATACAACCCTTGTGCCTATATGGAAAATTGGAACATTGAGTGAACCAAAGCTTGCGGTGATGTGCGAAGATGATGGCAGTGTTGTTTTCCTTCTGGATTTTTCTTTTGGAGGTTTTGCTGTATACAATTCATACGAGGTTCATACAGAAAATCTTTCAACCGATGTACAAAATACATTCATCTTTGAAACCGGTGAAAAAGAATTGTATACAGATGAACTGGAGCCTGGTCAGTACAAGGCATACTTGTTTGCTGAAAAATACGGAATTACATACAAAAGCCCTGCCGTTTATTTTGCGGTACTATCAGGAGAAATCCTTGAAAACGCGCCTTTGAAGCTTGTGCTTGACGGTGAACTCAGTAATTTTGTGAAACCACCATTGCTTATTGAAAATTATACATATATTGCATTGCGGCATTTTTGTGAGAGTATGGGCGCAAAGGTAGAGTGGTGCAACGAAGACAGAAGTGCGACCATTATCCTTGAGGGAACGTTTATACGGGTGTTTGAGAATTCTGCAAAATGTATTGTGAATGGTATGGAAAAAATACTTCCTGCAGAGGTAAAACTGTCAGATTCTACAATGTATATACCATTGCGGTCTATTGCAGAACTTTGCGGCTGCGGCATTGTATGGGATAACAACCGTACGGTATACGTTTTCAAGGATTCAGACAAGAGACTCTCTGAAAATATTTTTTATATAGAGACAGAAACGGGCAAATATCTTTCCTGTGGAAGTGATGGCATATACCTTTCGGAGTATCCTGATTTTGATTCAGCTTGGATTTTTGAGGTTGTTGACTCTTCAAAAGGACTTTATGAGATATACAATCTGAACAAGCTTGGATGTCCATTGTCTGTAAAGGATGCGTATGCAGTTGAAGGTCAGAAGTTTGATCTTTTTGAAAAAGAGAATTATGACGGCAGCTTGTGGAAAATAGACGGAAACCGAAGGGAAGGTTACATAATATCCTTTGCCAATGCTCCAACGATGTTTCTTGATGCGGACAAGCTGTGCCTTGGCAGTTTGCCTCAAAAGATAAAGCTATGGAATGTGGAAAGCTTTGAATAATGAAGAAAAAAGAGTACAAGGTTAAGGAGAGTATACAGGTGATAAAAAATTACATTTTTGATTTTGGCAATGTTCTTGCAGAGTTTTATCCTGACAGGCTGACGGCACCATTTGTGTCTGATGAAGAAACAAGGGATTACATAAGCAACGTGGTTTTTGACCGTGCATATTGGGATAAGCTTGACATGGGTACAATTACAGACGATGAAGTGAAGAACGATATACGCCGACGTGTGCCGGAAAATCTTGGTGACATTGCGTGCAAGGTGTATGATAACTGGATAAACACGTTGACTCCTGTTGAAAATATGCAACAGTTGATTTTTGATATACGAAAAACCGATAAAAAACTTTTTTTGCTGTCAAATATAAGCATTGGATTTGCGGACAGTTATGGTGATGTTGGATGGATAAAAGAGCTGTTTGATTGCTTTGAAGGAATGGTTTTTTCAGGCGTAATAGGAAAAGTGAAGCCTGATGGAGATATTTTTGAATATTTGCTTGACCGCTTCGGACTGAAGGCGGAGGAATGTTTGTTCATTGATGACAACGAGAAAAACATTTTGGGCGCAAAGGCGGTTGGTATAGAAGGGTATTTGTTTGACGGAGATGCAAAAAAGCTGAGAGATTTTCTTTTCGTCGAAGGTCTTTAAAATGAAATTTATCACAAAAAGAAAAGAGGATTTGCTGTGATTCAGATTAACAAAAGAAAAATAGGATTTGCTGTGATTCAGATTAACAAAAGAAAAATAGGAATGTGTATATTGTTGTCCATTGTTACCTTGGGCATATATGAGATTTATTGGATGTATTTGCTTGTGAAAAACAATCGCTCGCTGAAAGGTAATACAGAAAGCTGTACGGGTGAAATGCTGTGCCTGATGTTTGTACCGTTTTATTCTTTGTATTGGTGGTATACGAGAGGAACAAGAATGAAATATGAGTTTGTCAAGTACAAGCACAATGCATCCGGCAGCGGCATACTTTATTTGATTCTTGAATTGCTTGGGCTTGGTATCGTTTCAATGGCGATTATGCAAAATGACTTTAATTCCTTGAAATCAGAAGGCTTCTCGGAACGGTTTGGCGGCAGTATCTTTGCACCGACTGATATGACTGTCGGTGCACCTTGGAAAAGCATAGTTATGTTTACGCTTCCGATGCTTATCGGAAATATAGCACAACAGCTTTACAACACTGTAGATAGTATTGTTGTTGGAAAATACATAGGGGATAACGCTCTGGCATCGGTTGGAAGTGCGGCACCGATACTCAATATGCTGTTGGTTTTGTTTATAGGAATATCAGCTGGTGCAAGTATAATGGTATCACAATATTTTGGAGCAAAAAACAGAAAAAGCTTGTCTTATACCATAGGCACCTGTATTACTGTTACGGCAATTGCTTGTGTTTTGCTTATTATTGTTGCGGCGCCACTTATCAGACCTGTATTGGTGGCCTTGAACACACCTGAAACAATTATTGACGGTTGTGCGGATTATCTACTGATTTCACTTTACGGAATTGCGGGTATGGCATATTACAATATTCTAAGCGGCGTTATCAGGGGTATGGGAGATTCCTTTTCAACTCTTGTGTACTTGCTTGTGGCAACTGTAATCAATATTATACTCGATGTGTATTTTGTTGCCGGTCTTGGAATGGGAGTAGGCGGTGTTGCTCTTGCAACGGTAATTGCACAGATTGTATCTTCTGTGCTTTGCTTCATAAAGCTTTCAAGAATGCGTGAGTATTTTGATTTCGGTGTGAAATATTTGAAGCCCGAAATGAGATTTGTGAAAACAATAATAAGGCTTGGAATCCCATCGGGTCTCACCCAGGCAATTTTTTCATCGGCGATGATTATTGTACAGTCTCTCACGAATCAGTTTGGTGAGCTTTTTATAGCGGCAAACGTTGTTATTATGCGAGTTGACGGCTTTGCTATGATGCCGAATTTTTCCTTTGGTATGGCTCTTACGACTTATGCAGGACAAAATGTTGGAGCAGGACTTTATGATAGAGTGACAAAGGGTGCAAAACAGGGGACCTTGATTGCAGTAGGCTGTTCGACGGTTATTACGGGAATAATTCTTCTTTTCGGAAAATCCCTGATGGGTGTATTTACAGACACTGATGAGCTTGTGGACACAAGCTATTATCTGATGAAAATACTGGCGGCGGGATATATTGCTGTTGCGGTTACGCAGAGTCTTTCGGGTATTATGCGAGGTGCCGGTGATACTATGACGCCTATGTGGATTTCACTTATTACAACGGTTGTGTTCCGTGTTCCCATTGCATACGGTATTTCGTTCCTGACAAGAACGGCGGAACTTCCTGTCGGGAGAAGTGAATGTATACAGATTTCACTTCTGTCATCCTGGGTTCTGGGTGCAGTTTTGACAACGATTTTTTATGGCATGGGAAAATGGAAAACAAAAGCCATAAAATAAAATGTGAAATAGAGAGGAAAATGAAAATGTCTGAAATAATAGCAATATCCAACGATAGCATCAGTGTTTCAATATCTACAAGAGGCGCTGAATTGAAAAGTATAGTAGTGGATGGGAAAGAGCGTCTTTGGGGAGGAAACCCCGATGTCTGGTATGGTCAAGCACCTCTCTTGTTTCCCGTTTGCGGTGGATTGAGAGACAACAAGTATGTTTATAACGGGAAAGAATATACCCTCGAAAAGCACGGATATGCAAGAACTTCGGAGTTTGAAGCCGAGACCACAGAAAAAGAAAAAGCTGTTTTTCTCCTTTGTTCAAACGAGGAAAGCAGAAAAAAGTATCCCTTTGACTATGAATTGAGAGTGATTTATACTTTGGAAGGAAAAAGTCTTCGTGTTGATTATGAGGTAAAAAATCTTACTGATGGCGATATGTATTTTTCTATTGGTGCACACGAAGGTTATGATTGTCCGGAGGGAATTGAGAATTATACGGTTGTTTTTGAACGGGAGGAAGAGCTTGAGAGCAATATTTTGAATGGAAATCTCCTCGAACACAAAACAATCAACCTTGGCAGAAAAACAAAAGAGCTTCCGTTGAAGTATGACTATTTTGCGGTTGATGCACAGGTTTTTCTGAATTTGAAATCAAGAAAGGTTTCTCTTCGAAATAATGAAACTAATGAAACTGTTTCTGTGGAATTTGATGGTTTTGACTATTTTCTGCTCTGGACAAAGCCAAATGGGAATTATATTTGCCTTGAACCATGGTGTTGTTTTCAGGATTTTGTAGACAGTAATTATGACATAACAGAAAAACCGGGGATGATAAAGCTCGGCAAGAATGAGATTTCTAAGAAAACACACAGTATTGTTTTCTAAACTTTCAAAGGAGAGAAAACTTATGGGGATAAATGAAATTCTTTTGACAGTTGCAGCACTTTTTCCAGCTGTTGCTTTGATGATTTATGTATTCGTAAAGGACAGAGTTGAGAAGGAACCCCTTGGACTTCTTGCAAAGTTATTTCTTTTCGGGATTCTTGCTTGTGTACCTGTTGTGCTGGTTGGAACTATTCTGGAGTTGATTGCGGATACTGTTTTTTCGGTAGTAGTTTCGATCATTTCTTTGAACGGAATAATCAGGTCCTTCTATAATTTTGTGAACGCATTTATCTGTGTAGCATTGGTTGAGGAAGGCACTAAGTGGCTGTTTCTGTTTTTGGGAACAAAAAATAACAGAGAATTTGACAGTTTGTTTGATGGGATAGTGTATGCGGTTTTTGTGTCATTGGGCTTTGCGACACTTGAAAATCTTCTTTACGTTTTCAACGAAGATGGAGGTTGGAGTGTTGCTATTATGAGGGCAGTTCTATCTGTGCCCGGACATGCTTTTTTTGGGGTTTTGATGGGATATTATTATAGCTTCTGGCACGTAACGGACAAGGCGGCAATGATTGAAAAAGTCCTCAAGAAAAAAGGTGTAATTGAAGAAAATATACCAGAATTAAGCTCAAAGAAATATGCTTTTTTGAGCCTAATTCTGCCGGTTCTTGCACATGGCTTTTTTGATTTTTGTCTTTTTGAAGGCAATATTCTTCTTGTAATTGTATATCTTGCTTTTGTTGCCTTTTTGTATGTTTTGTGTATAGGGAAAATAAGAAAAATGTCGAAGGCGGATTCAAATGTTGTGAACTACGGCATATTGACGGTGTTGAAAAAATATCCGGGAAAAACTGCTGACATAAAATGTGCTTTGTTTCCGGAGGAATAATTGCGAACTGTTATTATATAATTTAATATACAATATGTTGTGCCGAAAAGTATGAAAATATACAAAAATTGCTGAAAAATGTTGACAAAAGCATAGTATTGTGCTATATTGAAAAAGATGTAAGGCAGAAATATATTTTAAGGAATGGAGAAAAGTTGCAGAACAAAGTATTGAAATCAAAGCTTTTGAAAAAATGTCTTTTGCTTTTCTTTTTGTTAATATATTTTGTCATTGTATACATAGTATTGGATTATTTGAATACAACCTGTCTGTATCTTTATTTTTTTGGAATCCCGTGTCCCGGATGCGGAATGACAAGAGCCTTTTTGAGCTTGATCAGACTTGATTTTGTTGGTGCGGCAAGGTATAATTTTTTGGTATATTTTATGCCATATGTGTTTGTTTATTTGTTTTTTGATTTCAAAAAAGCAAGAATTCATAATCTTATTTTGTTGGGAATCGGAATTCTGTTTTTTGTAAATTGGATAAACAAGCTTTGTGTTACTTTTTGGTAAAATATTAAATTTATTATAAACATAAAATGTTTAAGGAGGAAATTTTAATGTATTGTAAGAATTGTGGAAAAGAAATAGGCGCAGGTGCAGCTATCTGCACAGAATGTGGATTTGCAAAGGATAAGGGCGACAAGTTCTGCGCAAACTGTGGTGCATCTACTACACCCGGTGCAAGCGTATGTACAGAATGTGGTGCAGCTCTTTCTGGTGCAGCTCCTGTTGACGGAACACAGAAGTCAAAGCTCGTAGCTCTGCTTCTTGCTTTCTTCCTTGGTGGTTTCGGTATTCACAACTTCTATCTTGGATATACAACAAATGGTATTATCCAGATTGTTATTACTGTTGTTACTTGTGGTACTTGCGGTTGGATTTGGCCCATCATCGACCTTATCAGACTTCTCACAGGTTCTATCAGCACAGATGCTGCAGGCAACGAACTCAAGAAGGAATTCTAATTTTTGCACGGTTGTGTGAATTGAAGAGAATGAAAAGACAGCAATTTCGGTTGCTGTCTTTTTTGTGAGGAAATACCTTTTTTTTGCTTGACAATCAGACGAAAAAATAGTACAATATTATTGATACAGAGTTATGGAGACGTATCAAAGGAAGCTTTATACAGAAGCTTCCTTTGGTGTGTCTTTTTTTATTTTAGAATAAGGAGTGATAAGCTATGTTTGATGTAGCGATAATCGGTGCAGGGGTTGTAGGAGGAATGATTGCAAGAAAGCTTACGGCCTGCGATATGAAGGTATGCATACTTGAAAAAGAATCGGATGTTGCAGAGGGGGCAACAAAGGCAAATTCTGCAATAATTCATGCGGGTTTTGATGCAAAAGCAGGAACGCTCAAGGCACTTCTGAACAAGCGTGGTTCCGATATGATGCAGGATGTGTGCAAGGAGCTTGGGGTAAGCTACAAAAGAAATGGTTCAATGGTTTTGGGATTTTCTAATGATGACGAGAAAAAGCTTCGTGAAATTATGGAAAACGGCGAGAAGAATGGAATTAATGGATTGGAGATAATAAGCAGAGAAAGAATTGTTGAGCTGGAGCCCAATATTGCTGATGGTGTTACCTGTGCACTTTATGCGCCGACAGGTGCCATTGTTTGCCCTTATGAGCTTACACTTGCGACGATAGGCAACGCAATGGACAACGGTGCAGAGCTGATGCTTGATTTCAAGGTGGAAAGAATTGAAAAGACGGATGTCGGATTTGAGATTCTTTCCGATGAAGGAACAATGGTGGATGCAAAGATTGTTGTCAATGCCGCCGGTCTATATTCGGATGAAATTGCAGACCTTGCACAGTGTAAGAGTTTCTCTGTTCATCCAAGAAAGGGAGAATATATTCTTCTTGACAAGGAAGCCGGAATGACAGTCAGTCATACACTTTTTACGGTGCCTACATCTATGGGCAAGGGTATACTCGTTTCGCCTACAGTAGACGGGAACCTTATTCTCGGCCCGACAGCTGTTGATATGACCGACAAGGAAAACAAGGATACGGAAAGAGATGGATTGGACAGAATTATTGCAGAGTCGGCACGTATGGTGAAATCCGCTGACATAAGACAATCCATAACGTCTTTTTGTGGTCTTAGAGCTGTTGGTGACACCGGCGATTTTATTATTGATATGCCGAGCAAAGGTTTTGTGAATGTTGCGGGAATTGAGTCCCCCGGACTCTCATCTGCACCTGCTATTGCAGAATATGTTGCAGAGCTGTTGGAAAATAATGGCTTTACACTTGGAGTTAAGGTGGATTTCAAGGGCGAGAGAGAGCCTATGAAAGGCTTCTCGGAGCTTTCCTATGAGGAAAAAAATGAAATAATTAAAAAAGACCCCGCTTACGGAAGGGTAGTTTGCAGGTGTGAAAATATAACCGAGGGAGAAATTTTGAGAGCAATCCGTACCAATCCAAAACCACGTGATTTGGATGGGGTGAAAAGAAGAACAAGAGCTCAAATGGGAAGATGTCAGGGCGGATTCTGTTCGCCTTATATTACCGAGCTGCTTTCAAAAGAGCTGGGTATACCAATGGAACAAGTGGAAAAGACTGGAAAAGATTCTTATATACTGTCAGGACGTACCAAGGAGGTTGTTGAAAATGCGTAATGTTGATTTGGTTGTAATCGGTGGTGGACCTGCGGGAATGTGTGCGGCAGTTTCGGCATACAATGCAGGCATAAAAAGCATTCTTGTACTGGAAAGAGATGCGGCTCTGGGTGGTATTTTGCAACAGTGCATTCACAATGGCTTTGGGCTTCACCGCTTCAAAGAAGAACTGACGGGTCCTGAATATGCACATAGATGCGAAAAAGAATTGAGAGAACTTCCTGTTGAAATACAGTGCGGAACTATGGTGACTGATATTTCTCGAGATAAGGTTGTTACGGCAGTATCTCCGGAAAAGGGGGTTGAAAAGATTTATGCAAAAGCAATTATACTTGCCATGGGATGTCGTGAAAGACCGAGGGGTGCGTTGAATATTCCAGGGTCAAGACCGGCAGGCATATTCAGCGCGGGTACGGCTCAGAAATATGTTAATATGATGGGCTATATGCCGGGGAAAAATGTTGTAATCCTCGGGTCGGGAGATATTGGCTTGATTATGGCAAGAAGAATGACTCTAGAAGGCGCAAAAGTTCATGCAGTGTGTGAAGTAATGCCATATTCGGGTGGACTGGCACGAAATATCGAGCAATGCTTGAATGATTTTGAAATCCCCCTTTATTTGAGCCATACCGTAACGAAAATTCATGGTGACAAGCGTATTACGGGAGTAACAATATCAAAGGTTGATGAAAAAATGCAGCCCGTGAAGGGAAATGAATTTTTTATTGAATGTGATACACTTTTGCTGTCTGTTGGTCTTATTCCCGAAAATGAACTTTCAAAAGGTGCGGGACTTTCTCTTGATAACGCAACACGCGGTTGTATTGTAGACCAAAGCAGAGAAACAGAAGCAGAAGGTATCTTTGCCTGCGGCAATGTTCTTCATGTCCATGACCTTGCAGATTATGTGTCGGAGGAAGGTGAAATAGCAGGAAAGGGTGCAGCAGAATACATTCTCGGCTTGCAGAAAAAAACAGAGAAAATTTCTGTTTCAGGAAACGAATATGTGAGATATACTGTTCCGCAGTTTCTTTCGTCAGTTGAAGGAAATATGAAAATTTATTATCGTACAGGTTCTGTGTTATCAGATGTAACAATTTCTGTTGTAGCAGACGGAGTAGTCGTTTCAAAACAAAAAAAGAAAAAGATTGTTCCCGGAGAGATGCAGTTTGTGCTTTTGAAGGACGGAGATATTCCTGAATTCACAAAAGAAATCAAAGTTTGTATTGACAAAAACTGAATAGAATAATAGAATAAATAAGATAGTGGAGTGAAAATATATGAAAAAATATCTTACATGTATTGTTTGTCCAATGGGATGTGAGCTGGAGGTAGAAGTTGACGGGGAAAAGGTTGTTTCAGTTCAGGGAAACAACTGTGTCAGAGGTCGTGACTATGCACACACAGAGTGTACTGACCCCCGAAGAGTTATTACAACAACTGTCAAAACAAAGGACGGAAGAATTATCAGCGTGAAAACCGATAAAGCTGTACCAAAAAATATGATTTTTGAATGTATGGACTTTATAAATGCACTTCGTCCTGAATGCTCAAATGGTTGTAATGTCGGCGATGTGCTTTGTAAAAATATTCTCGGAACAGGTGCGTCATTGGTTGCTTGTTCGAAAATACAGAGGATGTGATTTTTTTGAAAATTATTGCTGCAGTGAAAAATACAGATGCTTTGATGCTTGCGTGCAAATCTGATGTTGAAATGATATTTGATATTCAACCAAACATTGAACTTCTGGAGAATTATATTGAAATATGCAAAAAATTTCGAAAGAAGCTTTTTGTTCACATTGACCTTGCGGAAGGTATAGGAAAAGACAAATATGGGCTTAAATTTGTTCAAAAAATGGGTGTTGATGGCATAATAAGCACTCGCGCAGGAATGATAAAGGCAGCAAAAGAGCTGGGGATGGAAACAGTTCAGAGAATTTTTATTCTGGACTCACATTCTCTTGAGACAGCAGAAGCTGTTTTGAAAACTGAGCCGGATATGGTTGAGGTTATGCCCGGTGTTATTCCGGTTGCAATAGAAGAACTGTGCGGGAAAATTAATATTCCGGTTATTGCAGGTGGTCTTGTGAGAAGTGTAGAGGATGTTGAACTGATTTCAAAAGCCGGTGCTGTTGCAGTTTCAACATCTGAAAACGTATTATGGAAAAAATAATATAGAGGTGTTGTATGGAAATTTTGAAATCAAAAAAACTATTTTTGCTTGATATGGACGGGACTCTTTATCTTGATAATGACCTGTTTGACGGAACAACAGAGTTCCTGGAATACATAAAGTCTTCGGGGGGAAAATACTTGTTTCTCACCAACAATTCCTCAAAAAGTGTGAATAAGTATGTTGAGAAAATGGCAAATCTGGGCATAGAAACCACAGAAAACGATTTTCTTACTTCATCTCAGGCCACATCCTTGTACCTCAAAAAGAAGAAGTACAAGAAGATTTATGTCTTTGGAACAGATTCTTTGAAAGAAGAGCTTGGATGCTTTAACATTACCGACAAGCTTGAGGATGAAATAGATTGTCTGGTTATGGGCTTTGATACACAGCTCACCTTTCAGAAGCTGGAGGATGCTTGTATTTTGCTGGGAAGAGGGGTCGACTATATAGCAACAAATCCTGATTATGTTTGCCCGACCTCTTACGGATATGTTCCTGATTGCGGAAGTGTGAGCGATATGCTCTACAATGCAACAAAGAGAAGACCGCTCTTTATTGGCAAGCCAAAGCCTGAAATGGCACTGCTTGCAATGGAAAAAACGGGATATTCAAAGGCTGAAACTGTTATAATAGGAGACCGTATTTATACGGATATTGCCTGCGGCTTGAATGCGGGAATTGATTCGATAATGGTTTTGAGTGGTGAAAGCACCAGACAAGATATTGAAAAATACAAAATTAATCCGACATTTGTTCTGGATGATATACGTGATGTTCTTTCGGTGATGAAAGAATAACTTTTTTGTCTTTGTATAAAAAAGTTATTGCAAAAAAATGGATTTTGTAGTAAAGTATCATTTATGTAAGATTTCATTATAATAGTAGTCGGTGAAACGCATTTGCGTTTTATGTTTGCGATATATCGCAAACTTCTTTGAAAACTGTGGTTTTCAAAGGCCGACACTATTGCAAGCATGCGTGACTTTCAATCCAATAGCTTGAAAGTAGCGGAACGTGTTCCGCTTAAAACGGCACTTTGCCGTTTTCACGACAATGATTATAGGAAGGACGTTTTTAATGAAAAAACTGAAGGATATTTTGCTTACTGTACTGGGAACTTTGATTACAGCTGCGGCAATAAGCCTTTTGCTCACCCCGAACAAGATTGTTTGCGGTGGAATGTCAGGTGTATCAACAATTCTTTATCATACGTTTTCATTACCTCCGGGTATTACTTTTGGGGTGCTCAATGTGATTTTGTTGCTGTTGGGTTTGGGTGTACTTGGGGTATCTTTTACCTTGAAAACCCTTTTTGGTGCAGGGATGCTTTCGGCTTTTATGCAGCTCCTTTCGTATTTTCCGCCTCTAACGGAAAATGTTTTGCTTGCAACTGTGTTTGGCGGTGTGTTGTACGGCGTAGGTATCGGTATTGCTTTTGTAGCAGGTGCATCCACTGGCGGTACAGATATTATCGGTCGACTTGTTCAGCACTTTATGCCTCAAATGTCAATCGGCAAGCTTTTGCTTGTAATTGACGGAATAGTGATTGTTGTTTCTCTTTTGGTTTTTCGTCAGGTTGATTTGGCACTGTTTGGTATTATTGCACTTTTTGTTTCTACATATGCTGTTGACCTTCTTATGGCAAAATTGAATGTTTCGACAGTTGCGTTTATTATCAGTGAGAAAGGCGAAGAGCTTGCAAGGCAGCTTGTTGGTTCATCGCCCAGAGGTGTTACTGTTATAAACGTTGTTGGTGCTTATACCGATACAAACAAAAAAATGTTGTTTTGTGCTTTGAAAGAACGTGAAACAGTTGCGTTTAAAAAGAAAATTGAAGAAATTGACCCTAATGCCTTTACTGTATTTTCTGAATCTCAGAAAATTGTAGGAAACGGATTTTATTTATATCGTTAACGATTTTAAAAACAGCAGATTCTTTTTGAACTGCTGTTTTTTTGCAAGAAAATACTTGATTTATCAAAAGAAATATTGTATAATAATCACATAATGGAATTTTTTTGGCATTATTTTTGGAAGAGTCAAAATTTTTTCGTAAAAAATGGGGGAGAAAATTGATGTTACCCAATATATTAACAACAGTCCGCTTGATAATTATTCCTTTGTTTGCTTATTCGGTTCTGTGCGGAGACAATCTTGTTCTGTCGGCAGTCTTGTTTCTTTTTTCAGGCATAACCGATATTGTTGACGGCTGGATAGCAAGAAGGTTCAATATGATTACGGACGTGGGTAAGGTGTATGACCCGCTTGTGGACAAGCTTATGCAGATTACGGCTGTTATTTGCCTTGCAGTTATTGATGTTATTCCTGTGTGGGTTATTCTTGTAGTGATTGTCAAGGAACTTACGATGATTGTTATGGGATGTATTCTTTATGCAAAAAAGATGGTGGTTCATTCAAACTGGTATGGAAAGGCAGCTACGGTTTTCTTTTATGCAGTGATAGTTATTCTCATTTCATTTCCTGAAATTGGTGAAACAGCAAAAAACACCTTACTTGGCGTACTGATTGGTGTTTTGATTCTGGCGGCAATTGGTTATCTGGGAAAGTTTCTGGGTGACGGACGAAAAGAGATTTGTGATGATAATCGCTGAATAAGTTTACATATATCAGTTGACAAAAAAATCTTGGTTTGATATAATGAGAGCATAATAGTGCTTTAATGATTACAAAAAAACAATGTAGAAAAAGGAGCAGTTATGGAACAATTTGAAGAACTTAATTTAAAACGATTAACTGAAATAATTTTCAAGCATATCGGTATGATTATTGCAGTTACACTTATTGCCGGTATTCTAGCATTCGTGTACAGTGAAACTATGATTATGCCTGAATATGAATCAGCAGTTTCAATATATGTTAACAACAGAAAGAATAATGACAGTGGACAGACATTGTCAAGTGATATTGCGGCTTCACAGATGCTTGTTGATACATATGTTGTAATTGTGAAGAGTGATACTGTTCTGAATCAGGTGGCTGAACGTCTCGTTGACGAGGGCTTGGGCGGCTACAATGCGGCTATGCTTAGACGTATGATTACGGCAGAGTCAGTTGATGAAACAGAAATTTTTGAGATTACCGTCAGAGCTACCAACAAAATGAATACGTTTATTATTGCAAATGTTATTGCTGAAGTTGCTCCTGACATAATCAAGGATTATGTTGAAGCCAGCTCGGTAAAGGTTGTTGACTATGCAACCGAGGGCAAAATCGTTGCTCCGAACATTCAAAACAATATGCTCCTTGGATTGGCTGTCGGTCTTCTTTTGAGTTGTGCATTTGTTGTATTGAGGGAAATTTTTGATATGAGAATCAAGAATGAGGATGAACTTGAGCAGTGGTTCAAGCTTCCAATTCTTGGTGTTGTTCCGGATATTACTTCAACAACTTTGACTACAAAAACGGGATATTATTCATATCGAAGAAGCCCCGGTGCTTATGAATACAGAAGGGAGGCAAATGCCAATGGCGGAAAATCAAAGAACTGAGAATAAAATGCAGCCTGAAATGAGCTGGTTCCAGAAGCTTCGGCAAATGCCCAGTAATGCTGCGAGAAAAAGACAGCAGAAAATTATTAATCAGGATTTTGAAGATATAAGAGATAAGATTCTCAACAACAAAACTCCTTTTCATGTTAGAGAAGCATACAAGGCACTTAGAACAAACCTGATTTTTTCACTGCCTTCAGATGTATGTAAGAAAATTATTATTACAAGTGCTCTTGCATCGGAAGGAAAAAGTACAAACTGTTTGAATCTTGCTGTTACATTTGCTGAAATGGATGCGAAAGTATTGATTGTTGACTGTGACCTTAGACGTCCGAATCTTGCACGTCTTCTGGATGTTCCCAATGCACCGGGTCTCAGTAATTATCTTGTTGGACTCAATTCCTGTGAGGAAATTGTCCACAAGACACAGTATAACAATTTGAGCTACGTTGCTGCCGGAAATATCCCCCCCAACCCTGTTGAGCTTTTGAGCTCGGACAATATGGGAAAGCTTGTTGAAAGACTTGAAAATGAATTTGATTATATATTCTTTGATACTCCTCCTGTCAATCTTGTTATTGATACGGTTGTTGTTTCAAAATATGTACACGGAATTGTTATGATTGCTCTCCAGAATTCAACTGACAGAGAAGCAATTCGTTATGCGCTTAGTCAGCTCAAATTTGCCGGTGCAAAAGTTCTTGGGTTTGTTCTTAATGGTGTTGTTTTTGGAAACAACGGCGGTTACAAGAACAGCAACAAGAGAAAATATTACCGTCATTATGCTGCGGACGGAAAGAAAAAAGCTCCCAGAACAACAAGCGGTTATGGTTCGTATCGTTATGGTGGTTATGGCAGTTACAGAAAATAATGATTATATGAAAGGCTGTTGGCTTTCAGCCAACAGCCTGTTGATTTTCTTTTATGGAGTAATTTATGATTGATGTACACACTCATATACTTCCTGAACTTGATGATGGAAGCAGAAGTGTTGAAGAAAGCAGGAAAATGCTGAAAGCTCTGTTAGAGCAGGGAGTTGATACAGTTGTTGCAACTCCTCATTTTTATATTGATGGAACAACACTTGAAAGCTTTTTCGAAGAACGGGAAGTATCACAAAAAAAACTTACGGACAGCATTCCTCGCAATGAAAGACCCGCACTGGCGGTAGGAGCAGAGGTACAGTTTTTTGCAGATATGTATACAATGGAGAATATTGAAAAGCTATGTATAAGCGGAACACGCTATATGCTTGTGGAAATGCCCTTTTCAACATGGTCGGGATATTTGTATAAGGCACTCAACCAACTTTACGTGACGAAGGGGATTACTCCAATAATTGCACATGTTGAAAGGTATTTTGAGTTTCAGGAAGAAGATAGTGCGGAGGTTATCAGGCGTCTCAAGGATGCAAATGCTTTGATTCAGATTAACAGCAGCTTTCTCACTTTCAGAGGAACAAGACGCAATGCATTGAAGCTTGTCAAAAAAGGTCTAATAAATTTTATGGGGTCGGACTGTCACAGCATTGATTACAGACCGCCTGAAATTAGAGCAGGGTATGATGTTATCTTCAAGAAGATGGGCGAAAGCGGTGTAGATGCCTTTGCATACTGGGCTGAAAAGTTGAAGGAAAAAATTGAAACTGTATAACAGAGGATGGTTTTGTTGTGTTTTTTTTCAAAAAACGTATTTGTAGTATTGTTTTGTGTATTTTGGCTGTGGCTTATTATGCAGTAATAGTATCTTTCTCTGTTGTTCCCGCAAAACAATCCGCTTCGGAAAGCGGAAAATATGTTGAGGTTATTGAAAAAATTGTAGTTGCAACAGGCAATAGAAACAATTCCGAAGGTTTTTCAAACCTTGTAAAGACACGTGTTCATAGCATCGTAAGAAAAACTGCACATATGATAAACTTTTCTATATTAGGTTTTCTGGTTTCAATGATGTTTTTTGAAGCTTTTAATGCGAGAAATAAGAAGTTGTTATTTTCTGTTTTGTTTTTAGGTGGATTTTGTTCTGTAGGTGATGAGTTCACTCAGCTTTTTGTGAAAGGTAGAGCAGCGAGACTTACGGATATTTTTTGGGATATGTCAGGTATTCTGTTTGGCTTGATGTGCTTTTTTATCCTTATAATGACTTTTACAAATCAGAAGGAAAGGGTTAGGGGAGAAAAATGAAGCGTTTTGGAAAGATATTTTTGATTATTGTAGCAGTTATTGCGGTTTTGTTTGCCGGTCTTTGTCTTTGGCAATGGGATAATATTACAGCGGTTGTAAAAACCTTTACAACTTCCGAAGAGGAAATAAAAAAGGAAATGGATGATGCAAAGAAAAAGCTTGAAGAAGAGCTGAAAAATGAATATAACGGTATTGTAAGTGACTTTACTGCGGAAGAAGAAACTAAAATTCTTAGCGGTGAAATGACGGTAGAAGAAGCTGTTAAACAACTGAAAAAACGTTATGAAGACACCAAAAATGCTGAAGTTGAAAAACAATCAGAAAAAGATAACAGCAAAACTTCAACAAAGAAAACAACAGGACCGGAAGTGGACCGGCTTATTGCGGAAAAAACAGTTGAATTATACAGCCTGAAAGCATACTATCTTGGGCAATTGGGACAGCTTGAAGCAACAGTGAAAAGTGAATATTTGAAGCTACCGAAGGAAAAACGCAATTTGGTAGGAAAGCAGGAGATAGTCAGCAGATATATGGGAAAGGCACTTGGACTGATGAATCAATGTGATGCAAGCGTTGAAGGTATTTTGACAGAACTTCAAAGCGGACTCAAAGCTCTTGGTGCCGACACTGCTGTTGTCGGAAAAATACGCTCAGCCTATGAAAATGAAAAGAACCTGAAAAAATCATATTATTATTCTTTGCTTAATTAATGTTCTAAAGGTGGGAGAATTTATGAAAAAACTTTGCTGCAAGGTGCTAATTTTTGCTTTAAGTGTTTTAATTTGTTTATCTTCAGTTGTTTATGCATTCAGCGATGTAGATATGAATTCAGTTGATGGAAAAGCAATACTTGCTATGCAGGAAAGAGGTTATTTGCAGGGATTTCAGGATGGGACCTTCCGCCCTGAGGCAACTCTTACCAGAGCAGAGTTTGTTACTGTTATAAACAGAATGTACGGTTATTATGTTCAGACAGAGAATATATTCTGGGATGTTCAGGAATCGGATTGGTTTTACGAAGAGGTTATGGCTGCTGTTCAGGCTGGTTATATAAAGGGAATGGGAGACGGAAGGTTTGCACCAAATGAAACCGTAAGTCGTGAACAAGTGTGTGTTATGCTCAATTCGATTTTGAAATTGGAACAGGTTCCCGAACTTCCGAAACCGCAGATTGCGGACAGTGTTTCTGATTGGGCAAGAACAAGTGTTGAAACCTTGGTGAGTTACTTTATTTTTGAATTGGAGAATGATGGAAGATTTCGGGCAACAGAGCCGATAACACGTGCTGAGGCTTGTGTTGCTCTCGAAAAGTGTATGCTGAGTATTGCTCCCGAAATTGAAGTTCCTGAAATCGATCTTGACAGTATTGCTGAAGAAGAAATAAGAAAGAGACTGCAGGAAATTATCAAATGTATGAACGAAACGATAATACCAAATCTAACTTTTGAGGAAACGGTCAAGGTTGCAAATATGCTTGTTGAAAGTATGGAAAGCTATTTAGCTGACCCTGAATTTGATTATGTAACTGCAGCAAAAGAAACTTATGAAGTATATAGAAAGTTTAATGAGGTCAGAGCAAGAGAGTTTAAGGGTCAGATTTTTGAGCATCTGGATGTGGATGAATTGGTTGTTCTTTTTGATTTCTTCAACACACCCGAGTTGAGTGAAATATTATAAAAAAGAATAAAACTGTTTTATCAAAAGCTATTGACAAAATAACTTAGATACAGTATAATGTTCAAAGAGATAGAGGTGCGTTGTGGCATCAGTAGGCAGACTCAAGTTGCTTGCCAAAGCAGAATCTGCTGAAAGGGTCAGGCGCCGAAGACGGTTTATGGCAAAGAACCGATCTGGCGGACGGAAATAATATTCTGTACGTTGTCGCAGTAATGCGGAGAGCTATCATATTTGAATGTTGACTTTTTGATGCGTTTGTGTATGGTAGTTGGTTTCAGCTATCATTATTTTTTTGTGTAACAGAAAATTGTACATTTGCCAAATAATTTTAAAGGAGTTTTAAAAATGAAAAAAACAGTATTTACCGGAGTTGCAACAGCGATTGTTACACCTCTCAATGAAAACGGAATTGATTATGAAAGCTTTGAAAGACTTATTGAATGGCAGATTCAACAGGGAGTAAATGCTATTGTCGTTGCAGGTACAACAGGTGAGGGTTCTACGCTCACTGATGAAGAACATAAGGATGTAATTAAATTTGCTGTTGAAAAGGTTGCAGGTCGTATTCCTGTCATTGCAGGAACAGGCTCCAATGATACAGCTTATGCAATTGAGCTTACAAAGTTCGCCTGTGAGGCTGGTGCAGATGGAATGCTTGTTGTTACTCCTTACTACAACAAGGCTACCCAGAAGGGGCTGCTTCAGTCCTTCACAGCTATTGCAGATGCAAGTACCAAGCCTGTTATTTTGTATAATGTTCCGGGTCGTACAGGCTGTAATATTGAACCTGAAACATGTGCTGAGCTTGCAAAACACCCGAATATTGTAGGTATAAAAGAAGCAAGCGGAAATATTTCGCAGATTGCAAAAATTGCTTCTCTTGTAGGTGATGATATGGATATTTATTCAGGAAACGATGACCAGATTGTTCCAATAATGTCATTGGGCGGAAAAGGTGTTATTTCAGTTCTTTCAAACATTCTTCCGAAAGAAACTGTCGAAATCTGCGACTTGTATTTTGCGGGAAAAACAGCAGAAAGTGCAAAACTGCAGCTCAAATATCTTGAGCTTATTGATTCTTTGTTCTGTGAGGTTAACCCCATTCCTGTGAAGGCTGCAACAGCCGCAATGGGTTATGGTGAGAACTTCCTCAGACTTCCTTTGACACCTATGGATGAAAAGAAGAAAGAAAATATGTTCAGATTGATGAAGGAATGTGAATAAATATTTGAGTTTGTGAGGAAAATTTGATGATTTGTGATAACTTAGGGATTGCGACAGACGGAAATCTCACTTTTGCGGGAAGAGACGCCGTTGAGCTTGCAAAAAAATATGGAACACCTTTATACCTTATGGATGAGGAAAAAATCCGTTATAATTGCAGAACATATGTCGATGCCATGAAAAAGTATTTTGGCGAAAATGCTTTGCCTCTTTATGCCAGCAAGGCTAACTCATTCAAACAGATTTACAGAATTGTGAATGAGGAAGGAATGGGCGTTGATGTTGTTTCGGCAGGTGAAATATGTACTGCTGTTTCTGCCGGATTTCCTATGGAAAAGGTTTATTTTCACGGAAACAATAAGACTGATGCAGACATAGAATATGCTATAAAAAACGGTGTAGGTTATTTTGTTGCTGACAATATAGATGAAATCAATGCAATTGATGAGATTTCCGGAATGCATAATGTTTGTTCCAAAATTCTCATCAGAATTACTCCCGGAATTGACCCGCACACATATGATGCAGTTGCAACGGGTAAGGTTGATTCCAAATTCGGTTCAGCAATTGAAACCGGTGCGGCAATGGAGATAACACGCCTTGCGATATCGAAAAAAAATATATCACTTTATGGCTTTCATTGTCATGTAGGTTCTCAGGTATTTGACTCTGATGTATTTTTTAAATCATCTGATGTAATGCTCGGGTTTATTGCTGAGACCGAAAGAATTCTGGGCTTCAAAACAAAAGAACTGAATTTGGGTGGGGGCTATGGAGTTCGTTATGTTGAAACAGACCCTGTTATAGATATTGCTGACAACATTGCTCAGGTTGCAAGAGTTGTAAAAGAAAAATGCGATACGCTGGGAATAGATGTTCCTGCAATAAGAATGGAGCCCGGACGTTCAATAGTTGCAGACAGCGGTTTGACACTTTATACGGTTGGTATGGTAAAACAAATTCCTGAATACAGAAACTATGTCTCGGTGGATGGCGGTATGACCGACAACCCGAGATACGCACTTTACAATTCTTTGTATACAGTTTTTCTGGCAAACAAGATGCAGGAAGAGTGTGATTTTTTATGTAGTGTTGTTGGGCGTTGCTGTGAATGCGGCGATATTATTCAGGAAAGTGTGAAACTTCCGTCAAGTGTAAAACGTGGTGATATTGCAGCTGTTCTTACAACAGGAGCATATAACTATTCTATGGCTTCAAATTATAATAGGGTTCCTAGACCACCTATTGTGATGCTTACAGAAGATGATGAATACGTTGCGGTGCGCCGAGAAACTCTTGAAGATATAATTGCTAATGATTTGTAGAATTATTACAAGGGGCGGTAGCAAAATGAAGTTTTCGGGACGGGATAGAACCCGTCCCCTACATATATTGTGCACTCGTTTTTTTGTGACACAATTTGTAGGGTTCGGTTTCCACGCCGAACCGCTTTTTTCATTATGCTACCGCCCCTTGTTGCTTTGTTAGAGTATAATACAAATAAGACCGCCTGAGCCTTCGTTGATAATTTTTTGCAAGGTTTCCTGAAGCTTCATTTGTGCATCATCAGGCATACGATAAAGCTTGTTGTGAAGACCTTCGTTGACAAGCTCATGAAGAGATTTGCCGAAAATGTTGGATTCCCATATTTTTTTCGGGTCAACTTCAAATTCGTTAAGCAGATAATGTACCAGCTCTTCAGATTGCTTTTCTGTTCCCACAATAGGCGAAACCTCGGTTTCAATATCTGCCCGTATCATATGTATGATAAGTAGCAAACCTAAGTCTTTATCAGTTTTTATTTTACAATCGGCCAACAAAAGCCAAAGTCGGAACGTTTGATTTTACATTTCGGTTCTCCGTCCTTCCAAAAGACAATTCCTTCTATATTGTGTTCTTCTAAATATTTTTTAATTCCTTCAAAGGTACGTTCTACTTCAATAACATCCTCACCATGTCTAATAAGAATATCTTTATCAAGATTATATTTATTGCTATTAAAATGCTTTCCTATTGCTTCATAGCTTCCTTCTTTAATAAACATTTTATCAGTTGCATCGTATGCTGCACAGAACCATATATCAGCAGGATTATCCTTATTTATTTCAACCCAATGCGGATGATGTCCGGTTATAGGATCTGGTTCACAGCAAGGAATTGCACCATCAGGTGCTTTTTTTCCATGCTTAGCATCATATCGTTTATAAAACTTACCATCTATAATTGCACAACAACTGCCATCGTATTTAACGGTTGCAATGCCTTTGCCCTCCAAAACCCATTCCATACCTGCTGTTACATTAGGCAAAATACCAATTTTTATGTGATTTTCAAATATTCTTTCAAATAATGTGGGTATCTTTTTCATTTTTGTTGTTCTCCTATGTTTATTACACTTGACTAAACTGAAATTTTTTTATCATTTTTATTTTACCGCATTTGTGGTAGCATGTCGAGTGCTTTTTGTAATTTGATAAAAAAATAATCATTTTAAGGTTATTTACATATACTATAATAGACAATATATTTATCTGTAAATTTATCAGTAAATATATTGACAAGTAAAACTTAATATGTTATACTGTTTATGCGGAGGTGA
>SVKC01000066.1 GCA_015068655.1 Oscillospiraceae bacterium | reverse complement strand
CTGCACTCCACTGGTCAACATTTTCAGCCATGTTGGAAGAGGGAGTGATAGGATAGATAGCAGCAACTTCTGTAAACGCATAGGCGCAATGTGCAGCAGCGCTGTTACCATCCATGGTTTTCATTTTTTTAGCCATGAAAAATGCCTCCTTAAATATATGAAATTAATTAATTTTATCAAGGTTGTGATTAAACAAAATCACACAGATTACATTATATCACACATCTTTCAGAAATTCAAATATATTTTAAAAAAAACTTGAAAATTTCTGTTTTTTACAGTGAATAAAGAATGTATGTGTAGATTTTTGCGGTAATGCACAAAGAAACAGCACAACCCCACAGGATTGTGCTGTCTTAAGCTTAAAATATTAGTTGCCAGCCATCTTTGCAACTTCTGCTGCAAAGTCGTCAACTCTCTTCTCTAAGCCTTCGCCTTTTTCAAGACGTGCGAATTTAACAACTTCGATATCTGTGCCGATTTCAGTAGCTACGTTCTTGAGGAACTTAGCGACAGTCAAATCACCGTCTTTTACGTAAGGCTGTTCAACAAGACAAACTTCCTTATAGAACTTCTGGATACGTCCCATAACCATTTTGTCAACAATTGCCTCGGGCTTACCCTCGTTAAGAGCCTGTGCCTTAAGGATTTCCTTTTCCTTTTCAACAACATCAGCAGGAACTTCGTCACTCTTAACGTATTTGGGCATAACCGCTGCAATCTGCATAGCAACGTCTTTTGCTGCTGCACGGAATGCGGGGTCATTGGCCTTTGACTCGTCACCGAGTTTGAAGTTTACAAGAACACCGATTCTGCCACCGCCATGGATATATGCTTCGTTTACGCCTTCGTATCTTTCAAAACGACGGAGATTCATATTTTCACCGATTGTAGCAATCTTTTCGGTAAGAGCCTCGCCAACGGTCTGGTCGCCGTAAAGCTTTGTTTCTTTAAGAGCTTCAACGTCAGCAGGGTTTGCCTTTGCAATACATTCAGCAACGTCAGCAACGAACTTCTGAAAATCAACGTTCTTTGCAACGAAGTCTGTTTCGGTATTTATTTCAACAACAACGCCAACATTTCCGAATACCATTGAAGTAACAAGTCCTTCAGCAGCAATTCTGCCGGCTTTTTTAGCTGCAGTTGCAAGACCTTTTTCTCTAAGGAACTCAACGGCCTTGTCCATATCGCCGTTTGTTTCTGTAAGAGCCTTTTTACAGTCCATCATACCACAGTTTGTCATTTCTCTGAGAGTTTTAACATCTTGTGCAGTAAATGCCATAATATATTCACTCGCTTTCTAAAATTTAAAGTAAATTATTCCTCAATCATGTCAAGAGAAACTTCTTCAGCAGCTTCTTCGGAAGCTTCTGCTGTAACCTGTTCACCCTGCTTGCCCTCAATGATTGCGTTACCGATGGTTGAAACAATAAGTTTCACCGCACGGATAGCGTCATCGTTTCCGGGGATAGGGAAGTCAGCTTCTTCGGGGTCACAGTTTGTATCAACGATAGCGATTACCGGGATGCCAAGCTTGTGAGCTTCTGCGATAGCGTTCTTTTCCTTTCTGGGGTCAACAACAAACATAGCAGCAGGGATATCCTTCATTTCTTTGATACCGCCAAGGAACTTTTCAAGACGTTCTTCCTCAAGGTTGAGCTTTAATACTTCTTTCTTAGGAAGAAGTTCCATTGTGCCGTCTTCGTTCATTTTCTTAAGCTGATAAAGTCTGTCAATTCTTCTTTTGATTGTCTTAAAGTTTGTGAGCATACCGCCAAGCCATCTTGCATTTACATAGTACATGCCTGTTCTTTCAGCTTCTTCGCGGATAGCGTCCTGAGCCTGCTTCTTTGTACCTACAAAAAGAACGTTGCCGCCTTCTGCTGCGATATCGCGAACAAAGTAGTAAGCTTCCTCAATTTTCTTTACAGTTTTCTGAAGATCGATAATATAGATACCGTTTCTTTCTGTAAAGATGTACTCCGCCATTTTAGGATTCCAACGGCGTGTCTGGTGTCCAAAATGAACACCTGCTTCAAGCAATTGCTTCATTTGAATTACTCCCATGATTTTGCACCTCCAAAAGTTTTACACCTCCACCATAGTCACCTCATTCGGGAGCTGTCATGGGTATTCCAGCACCGCCCAAACAATCGTATGATGTGCGTATTTTAATTTTTCACTGACACCTTGACAGATGTCAACCAAAGTATTATACCACTGTAATATTTGTTTGTCAACAATTTTTTGAGAAAAATTTCACAAAATTTTTATAATTACTTCATTATTATATTGTATTGATTTTTTGGGAGCTTTGTGGTATAATTTTCTTACTATTATAACAAAAAGAGGTAATTTTTATGAAAAAAGTATTGGCTATAGACTTTGGAGCATCAAGTGGAAGAGCAATTTTAGGCTCTTTTGACGGTGAAAAAATTGAGCTTACTGAGGTTCACAGATTTTCCAATGATCCGAATTATGAAAACGGAGAACTTCGCTGGAATGCAGAAGCCCTTTTTGGTGAAATCAAAACTGGTATAAAGAAGGCGGCTGCAATTTCTGATTTCGATACAATTGCAATTGATACATGGGGCGTTGACTATGGTGCAATTGACAAGGAGGGAAACCTTATTGCCAATCCCTTCAACTACCGTGATTCAAGAACTGACAACATCACAGAAAAGGCTTTCAAAATCATTCCTGAAAAGGAACTTTATGAGCTTACCGGTATTCAGGTGATGAATTTCAATACTCTTTTCCAGCTTCTCGCAGAGAAAGATTTGACAAAGATAGACAAGTTCCTTCTTATGCCTGATCTTTTCAGCTATATGCTTACGGGCGAGCAGTATGCGGAAAGTACAGTTGCTTCAACAACGCATATGTTTGACCAGAAGAAATGTGACTGGAAGTGGGAAGTAATCGACAGATTTGGTTATCCCAGAAGTATATTCCCGAAGATTGTGAAAGCGGGTACTGTTGTTGGCAAAATGAAGCAGGAGCTTGCTGACGAGCTTGGTATTGAACCCAAAGAGGTTGTAGCAATTGCAGGACATGATACGGCAAGTGCCGTTGCGGCAGTTCCTTCACGTGAAAAAGACTTCATTTATATATCTTGTGGAACATGGTCACTTTTTGGAACAGTTACAGACGAACCTGTTCTTACGGAAAAGTCAAACAAGTATAATATCACAAATGAATATGGTTTTGGCGGAAAGACTAGATTCCTCAAGAATATCATCGGTCTTTGGCTTATTCAGGAAGCAAAACGTCAGTTTGTGAAGGATGGAAAGAATTACAGCTATGCTGATATGGAAGAATTGGCACTCAAGGCCGAACCATTCAAGTATTTCATTGATCCTGACGACCAGGTGTTTGTTGCTCCGGGCGGTATGCTTGACAGAATTGCTGCATATTGTGAAAAGACAGGTCAGGGAAAACCTGAGACAGATGGTGAGCTTGTGAGATGTATCTATGAAAGTATTGCTCTCAAGTACAGATACGCTTTTTCAACAATTAAGGAGTGTACAGAAAAGGAATACAAGTCAATTCATATGGTTGGCGGAGGAACTAAGGATAAGCTTCTTTGCCAGATGACAGCAAATTCAACAGGCACAAAGGTTGTGGCAGGTCCCATTGAAGCAACAGCACTCGGAAACATTGCTGTTCAGCTTTATGCAAAGGGTGAAATAAGCAACATAACAGATGTTATTGTGAAGTCAACTGAAATAAAGGAATATACACCTACAGATGAAGCGGCATGGGATGCAGCTTATGAAAAGTTTATGGAAATAGTTGAATAAGAAAATGGGCGTCTCTGAATGAGGCGCCCATTTTGATAACGGAACAGGAGATGCGAATTCGCATCTCCTGTTATATTATATGGTGAAATTATCTTATTGTCTTGTAAAGAGGACCATAAGCCTGACAAGCACGGTAGTCCTGACCTTCCTTGTCCATACCGAAAGCATTCCATGCGGCAGGTCTAAAGATTTTTTCTTCAGGAACATTGTGCATACAAACAGGAATTCTCAGCATTGAGCAAAGTGTAATGAGGTCTGCTCCAATGTGACCGTAGCTGATTG
>SVKC01000023.1 GCA_015068655.1 Oscillospiraceae bacterium | reverse complement strand
TCGGTGAAGGGTTATATCCATTCCTTTGAAAGTCTTGCGGCTCTGGACGGCGAAGGTGTTCGTTATGGTATTTTCCTGAAGGGCTGTCCGCTCAGGTGCGTGTACTGCCACAACCCCGATACCTGGTCGGGAGAGGGTCAGGAAACCGAGGCGGAGGAGCTGGTTCGAAAGGTTGCCAGATACAAGCCTTATTTCGGCGAAAAGGGCGGTGTAACCTTTTCGGGCGGTGAGCCTCTTTTGCAGGCTGAGTTTGTTTGTGAATGTATTCCGCATCTTGAAAAGGCGAGAATAAATTATGCCGTTGACACATCGGGAGCGGTTGAGCTTTCGGAAAATGTGAAGCTTGCTTTGGAAAAGGCTCAGCTTGTGATTCTTGATTTGAAATTCTGGGATAATGGAAGTTATATTTGTTATACGGGACAGGATATGACAAGAACGCTTGCGGTTCTTGATTATCTTGAAAGCATTGGAAAGCGGACGTGGATAAGGACGGTTGTTGTTCCCGGAATAAATGATTCCGAGGAAATAATCGAAAAATATCTGCCGCATATTGCGTCTTTGAAATGCGTTGAGAAATACGAGCTTCTGGGCTTTCACACTATGGGCTTTTCAAAGTACGAGAGTCTGAAGGTGAAAAATCCTCTCGAAAGCACGGCTGACCTTGAAAAACCGGTGCTTGAAAGGCTTCAAAGATTTGCTGACAAAAAATTGAACAGATGATTTGATGGGGCTGTTGTAAAATGAAATTTTCGGGACGGGATGGAACCCGTCCCCTACATACATTGTGCACTCGTTTTTTTGCGACACAATTTGTAGGGTTCGGTTTCCACGCCGAACCGTTTTTTCATTTTGCAACAGCCCTTTTTCTGTATTAAATTTTGCTTAAAACACATAATAAATCCAAAGCTTTTTTAGTGGAGGAAATATTTTATGCTTATGACTGTTATGTTGGTTTCACAGCTTTGTCTGAGTGTTGTTATGGGAATGTATTTCTTTTTGCAAATGAAAAGTCAGCACTCAAACCAGAGCTTTATTGAAAAAGAGAGCAAGAGGGAGCTGGAGCGGCTTCACAAGCTGAACAAAATAAAACTGACCGAACCCCTGACCGAGCGTTCGAGACCAAGGAGTGTAAAGGAAATTGTGGGTCAGGAGGATGGAATACGGGCGCTCAGGAGCGCATTGTGCGGAAAAAATCCTCAGCATATTTTGATTTATGGACCGCCCGGAGTGGGAAAAACAGCAGCGTCGAGAGTTGTGCTTGATGAAGCAAAAAAGAATCCTGAATCACCTTTCAAGGATTTTTCAAAGTTCGTTGAGGTTGATGCCACAACAATGCAGTTTGACGAACGGAGCTTTGCTGACCCTCTTATTGGCTCGGTGCACGACCCTATCTATCAAGGGGCGGGAGCTTATGGCCCGGCAGGAGTGCCACAACCCAAGGAGGGAGCTGTAACAAGGGCTCACGGCGGTGTTTTGTTTATTGATGAAATAGGGGAGCTTCCGTCTCAACAGCTCAACAAGCTCCTGAAGGTTCTGGAAGACAGACGGGTATATTTTGACAGTGCTTATTACAGCCGTGACAACAAGGATATTCCGCCTCACATACACGAAATGTTCAAAAACGGTCTGCCTGCGGATTTCAGGCTTATCGGGGCTACAACCCGTATGCCCGAGGAACTTCCGCCGGCTCTCCGTTCAAGGTGTGTGGAAATCTTTTTCAGAAGTCTTTCCGTGCCTGAAATAAAGAAGATTGCGGCAGATGCGGCACGAAAAACCGATTCGGAATTCGGTGATGAAATATTCGATTTTGTGGCGGCTTTTGCTGACAACGGCAGAGATGCCGTAAACATTGTTCAATCGGCAGAAAGTGTTTCCAGACTTGAAAAGCATCCACGGGTTGAGCTACAGGATGTGGAGTGGGTTGTTGAAACAGGAAAGTATTCGCCACGTTATGAAAAAAAGCTGTCTGCAGAAAAGCATATAGGGAGGGTATCGGGGCTTGCGGTGTTCGGACGTGATATGGGTTGTACTCTGGATATTGAGGCGGTTGCGCACAAATGCGGTGAAGGCTGCGGGAAAACAACTGTGACAGGTGCAATAGACGAAGAGGAGATTTCCAACAATCGTCAGAAGCTGAAGCGAAAGAGCAGTATTTCTGCATCGGTGCGGAATATGGAAACTGTTATGAAGCAGTTGGGAATCCCTGTGGAAGATTATGAAATTCACATTAATTTCCCGAATTCTATGCCTGTTGATGGTCCTTCGGCAGGTATTGCAATATTCTGTGCTGTTTATTCTGCAATAAAGGAAATACCCATTGAAGGTACTACCGTACTGACAGGAGAGCTTTCGGTATGCGGTGAGGTTTATGGCGTTGGAGAGGTGCCTTTGAAGGTGCGTGCCGCCATTGATGCAGGAGCAAAAAAAATAATTATTCCTGCTGCAAACCGCCAGCAGAGCTTTGACAAGCTTGATGCAGAAATTATTGCTGTTGACAGTATTCAACAGGTTATGAAAGCCGTTATGCCGCCCAAAAAAGAGAAAACGGCAGGGTTTTTGCCAAAAAAATCCGAGAATATTGGAATTATTAGTGCTGAAGGGGTTGAAATCTTCAAAAAAAAATAGTATAATAATACGGATAATGGGTATAATGTACCACTATGCCCTCGAAAGGATGAAATCAGACAGATGGCAAACAGAAGACATATACTGCCTCTTATACCCCTGAGAGGTATTACAATCTTCCCCGGAATGGTTCTGCACTTTGATGTAGGCAGAAAAAAATCCGTTGCGGCAGTTGAATATGCGATGGCGGGAGAACAGCTTGTGTTTCTCAGCTATCAGAAGGATATAATGACAGAAAACCCCAAAAAGGAAGAGGTTTCAAAAATCGGTGTTGTTGCAGAAGTGAAGCAGATTCTTCGTCTTCCTGACGGAAACCTTCGCGTTCTTGTGGAAGGTCTTTTCCGTGCAGGTATGACAAGCTTTGATGACAGCGGTGAATATATTCAGGCGGGAATTGTCCGCAAAAATGAAATCCCCTGTGCAGATGCTATTGAAGAACAGGTGCTTATGCGCAAGATTCAAAGGCTTTTGGAGGATTATTTCAATCTTTATGAAAAGATGAACCCTGAAATTGCGGCATCAATGCTGGAAATTGAGGATGCAGGTGAGCTTGCGGACATTACTGCCACAAACTTCCCCCTGAAACCCCACGAAAGACAGCTTATTCTTGAAGAGCTTAATGTGGAAACCCGTATGGAAAAGCTCATTGCTCTTATGGAAAACGAGAACAATGTTATGGAGGTTGAGCAGGGCGTTATGTCAAAGCTCAGATCCAGTCTTGACAAAAATCAAAGGGACTATATTCTCCGTGAACAGATGAAGGTTATTCAGGAGGAGCTTGGTGATTTCGAGTCAGGTCAGGCTGAGGCTGATACCTACCGTGACAAAATGGAAAAACGTACTCTTCCACGGGAGGTTACTGAAAAGCTTGAAGAGGAGCTTGGAAGGCTATCGAGACTTTCGGTTCATTCTCAGGAATACGGAGTTATACAGAATTATATTGAAACAGTGCTGGCCCTTCCGTGGGATGTATCAACTGACGAGAATACTGACATAAAGAAGGCGAAGGCAATTCTCGAACGGGACCATTATGGTCTTGAAAAGGTAAAGGAGAGAATTCTTGAATACCTTGCGGTGAAGTGTCTTTCTGATGATACAAAAGGCTCTATCATTTGTCTTGCGGGACCTCCCGGAACGGGAAAAACATCAATTGCAAGGTCTTTGGCGGAGTCTTTGGGGCGAAAATATGTTAGAGTAAGTCTCGGCGGTATTCAGAACGAGGCTGAAATAAGAGGTCACAGAAAGACTTATGTCGGGGCGATGCCCGGTCGTATTATTGCGGCTCTCAAACAGGCGGGAAGCCGGAACCCCCTTGTACTTCTTGATGAAATTGACAAGATGTCAAGTGATTTCAGGGGCGACCCGACGGCGGCGATGCTGGAGGTTCTTGATCCTGAACAGTGCAATACCTTCCGTGACCACTTCCTTGAGCTTCCCTTTGATCTTTCAAAGGTACTGTTTGTAACAACGGCAAATTCGGTAGGGAATATACCCGCTCCGCTTTTTGACAGAATGGACATAATTGAAATTTCGGGTTACACCGAGGATGAGAAGTTCAATATTGCGAAGAAATATCTTCTCCCCAAACAGAGAAAGGCGAACGGTCTGGACAGCAAGATGCTCAAAATTCCCGACAAAACCTTGAAACTGATTATTGAAGGCTATACAAGGGAATCAGGCGTTCGGTCTCTTGAGCGGAAGCTTGCGGCTGTCTGCAGAAAAGCGGCAAAGGAAATTGTTGAAGAAAACAAGCAGAGCGTTACGGTGAACGAAAAGGTTCTCACAAAGTATCTGGGTGGCAGAACTTATCTTTATGAGCATATGTCCGAGGAAAATCTTGTGGGTGCCGCAACGGGGCTTGCGTGGACAGAGGTTGGCGGAGACACACTCTATATCGAAGTCAATACCATGAAAGGAAACGGAAAGCTTGAGCTAACGGGAAATCTGGGCGACGTAATGAAGGAATCGGCACGTGCAGCACTCAGCTTTATCCGTGCAAATTCGGAGGCTTTTGGGCTTGACGGTGATTTCTACAAGGAGAAGGACATTCATATTCACGTTCCGGAGGGAGCAATTCCCAAGGACGGACCTTCTGCCGGTATTACAATGGCGACAGCACTTATTTCGGCTCTTACGGGAGTAGCGGTGAACAGAAATGTTGCTATGACGGGCGAAATAACCCTTCGGGGAAGAGTTCTTCCCATAGGCGGTCTCAAGGAAAAATCTCTTGCCGCATATCGTATGGGTATACGCAAGATTATCATTCCTTTTGAAAATAAAAAGGATTTTGAGGAGCTCCCCGACAAAATAAAGAATGAAGTGGAATTTGTTTTTGCAAAGGACATCAGAACAGTTATTGAAAATGCATTCAGCGGAGGTGGCAAAGAATGGAATTTATCGACATTAAGCTTCTGAAAACGGCTGTAAAGCCTGACCAGTACCCGGATGAAACCCTTCCTGAAATTGCACTTGTGGGACGTTCCAATGTGGGCAAGTCCTCCCTTATCAATTGTCTTGCAAACCGCAAAAATATTGCGAGAACCAGCAGTACACCCGGAAAAACAGCTACAATAAACTTTTATGAAATTTCGGGGAAGTACCGTATTGTTGACCTTCCGGGATATGGCTATGCAAAGGTTTCAAAGCAGGAAAAGGAAAAATGGGGCGAGATGATTGAAGGTTATCTTTCAAGCCGAAGCAATCTGGTTCAGGTTGTTCAGCTTGTTGATGCACGCCACAAGCCTACGGCAGACGACAAAATGATGTTTGAATGGATAAGAAGCTATAACTACGAGCCTCTTGTTGTTGCAACCAAGCTTGACAAGCTGAAAAAATCCCAGATTGAGGGCAACCTTACGGCGATTTATGAGGAGCTGGAGCTTTCGGAGGATTCAGTATTGATACCCTTTTCGTCCGAAACCCGTCAGGGTCGTGACGAGGTGATAGAGCTTGTAGAATACATTCTGGACAGCGACAAAGGAAAAAGTGAGTAAGAGAAAGGAATTTTTAGAATGATTACAAAACCGAGAGGAACCGAGGATGTATTGCCAAAGGACAGCAAGCTGTGGCAGTACATAGAAAATACAGCCAGAGATGTTTGTGACCTTTTTGGCTACAAGGAAATAAGAACCCCCGTGTTTGAACACACCGAGCTTTTCCAGAGAGGTGTGGGAGATACGACGGATGTGGTGCAGAAGGAAATGTATACCTTTGAGGACAAGGGCGGTCGTTCAATAACATTGAAACCCGAGGGTACGGCAACACTTGCAAGAAGCTATATTGAAAACTCCTTGTATGCAAACCCTCAGCCCACAAAGCTGTGTTACATTATTCCCTGTTTCAGATACGAAAAGCCGCAATCGGGAAGACTTCGCGAATTTCATCAGTTCGGTATTGAGTGCTTCGGTGCAAGCTCACCGTCTACGGATGCGGAGGTTATTTCCCTTGCAAGTATGTTCCTTCAAAAGCTGGGACTTACGGGCATAAGCCTTCAGCTCAACAGCATCGGCTGTCCTGTTTGCAAGAAGGACTACAACGAAAAGCTGAGAGCTTATTTTGAGGATTACAAGAGTGAGCTTTGTCCCACCTGTCTTGAAAGACTTGAGAAGAATCCTATGAGAATTATTGACTGCAAATCCGAGATTTGCAGCAGAATTGCGGAAAAAGCTCCCAAAATGGTTGACCATCTTTGTGCTGAGTGTCACGACCACTTCGAGGAAACAAAGGAAAGACTTGACAATATGGGTATCGAATACACGGTTAACCCCGATATTGTGAGAGGTCTTGATTATTACACCAAAACGGTATTTGAATTTGTTTCAGATTGTCTCGGTGCTCAATCAACGGTTTGCGGAGGCGGTCGTTACAGCGGTCTTATTGAACAGCTGGGCGGAAAGCCCGCTGACGGAATTGGATTTGCGGCAGGTTTGGAGCGACTTATACTGGTTCTCAAGGCTCAACAGGGCGAGCAGGCAGGGGGCGATAACACACCTGACCTCTTTGTTGCGGCAATGGGAAATGATGCAGACAAGACAGCCCAGAAACTGATTTTTGATTTGAGAAAAGAAGGTGTTCACGCACAGCAGGATTTGTGCGGCAGAAGCCTCAAGGCACAGATGAAATATGCAGACAAGCTTTCCGCAAAGTACAGCATTGTTATCGGTGATGATGAGATTGCGGCAGGAAAGTGTAATATAAAAAATATGTCAAACGGCGAAACTGCTGAGGTAGAGCTTTCAGTAGATAGCCTGATTGCAAAAATAAAAGAATAGGAGAGAACATTATGGATACAATGAAAGGTCTCAAAAGAACCAATTATTGCGGAGAAACCGAAGGTGTTGGAAAAACCGTTGTTGTTGGCGGCTACGTTCAGAAAATCCGTGATATGGGTACTCTGATTTTTATTGACCTCCGTGACAGAACGGGTATTGTTCAGCTTGCTTTTGATGAAACAACTGACAAGGAGGTTTTTGAAAAGGCGGCTTCCTGTCACAGCGAGTATGTGCTTATGGCAAAGGGTGTTGTCAGAGAAAGAGAAAGCAAGAACGATGCCATCAAGACAGGTAATATTGAAATTTTTGTTGACGACCTGAGAATTCTTGCGAAAGCGCAGACACCTCCCTTTGAAATTACGGACAAGACAAACGTGAATGAAGAGCTTCGCCTCAAGTATCGTTATCTTGATTTGAGACGTGGTCCTCTTCAGGATAATATTATCACACGTTCAAAGATTGCCAAGAGTGCAAGAGATTATTTCGAAGAAAACGGATTTATTGAAATTGAAACACCGATGATGATAAAGTCCACTCCCGAGGGTGCACGTGACTATATTATCCCGTCACGTATTCACGGCGGAAAGTTTTATGCTCTTCCCCAGTCACCCCAGATTTACAAACAGCTGCTTATGATTTCAGGCTTTGACAGATATATTCAGCTTGCACGTTGCTTCCGTGACGAAGACCTTCGTGCTGACCGTCAGCCTGAATTTACACAGATTGACCTTGAAATGTCCTTTGTTGATGTGGAGGATATTCTGGAAATGGGCGAGGGCTTTGTGAAGAGACTTTTCAAGGATGTTCTTGATATAGACATTCCGACCCCGCTTCCGAGACTTACCTACAAGGAAGCAATGGAACGTTATGGCTCGGATAAGCCCGATACACGTTTCGAAATGGAAATTACCGACCTTTCGGATTTGGTGAAGGACAGCGCTTTCGGCGTGTTCTCATCGGCAATTGCTGACGGCGGCTCAGTTCGAGCAATTTGTGCGAAAAATGCGGCAGAAAAGCTCACCAGAAAGGAAATCGACAAGCTCACAGAGTATGTTCGAGGAATCGGCGCAAAGGGCTTGGCTTTCGTAAGATGGATTGATGATGCTCCCAACTGTTCATTCGGAAAGTTTATGGCAGAGGGTGAGCTGGATGCAATTTTAGAAAGATGCGGAGCGGAAAAGGGCGATGTTGTGCTCATTGTTGCAGACAAGAACAGCACGACACTTTCAACTCTTGGCTCCTTGAGATGCAAGGTTGCAAAGCAGCTTGATATTATAAAGGAAGGCTTCAACTTCCTTTGGGTAACAGAGTTCCCGTTCTTCGAATATGACGAGGAAACAAATACCTATGTTGCAATGCATCATCCCTTCACGATGCCTCAGGACGAATGTATTCAGTATCTTGAATCGGCTCCTGAGAAGGTTACGGCAAAGGCTTATGACCTTGTGCTCAACGGCACAGAGCTCTCCAGTGGTTCAATCCGTATCAACGATTATGAGCTACAGCAGAAGATGTTCAAGGCTCTGGGACTTTCCGAGGAAGAAATTGCCGCAAAATTCGGATTCCTTGTTGAAGCATACAAGTATGGTGCGGCTCCCCATGGCGGTATGGGTATCGGTCTTGACCGAATTGCAATGATTATGTGCGGTGCAGACAGCCTTCGTGATGTTGTGGCATTCCCCAAGGTTCAGAACGCATCAGAGCTTATGTCAAACTCACCCGATGTGGTTGACGAGGCACAGCTCAAAGAACTCAGCATAAAAATAGACATCGAGGAAGAGAAATAAGCTTGGTTTGAGTTTGAAAAATAAGGGCATTCTGCAAAATACGGAATGCTGAAAATCAGGAGGCGATGTCATGAAAAAGCAGAAAGTGACAATTATTCTTGTAATAGCCTTACTTCTGCTTGGTGTTGTAAGCTTCGGAATATATAGTTTTGTTAATTCAAAAGACGGCGGAAAGACAGAAGAAATTGAACTTTTCAGCTGTGTTCCGTCTGCTATTTCAGTATACAGCGTGAAGGACGGAGAAAATGAATATACTCTGGTGAAAAAGGACAGTGTGTGGAGCGTTGAGGGAAATGAGGTTGCAGTCCTCGACCAGAAGCTCGTTCAGGAAATTGTCAACAGTGCGTCTTTGATAGTCTCTCAGGGAAAGCTCAAGGAACGCGAGCTGAAGGAGTTTGAGATGACCGGTGTTCAGTCACTTGAAATTAAGCTTGAAAACGGTATGTCCTTCAAAGTTACCTTCTTGGGACAGAAGGGCGAAACCTGTGTCGCAAGAGTGAACGGTAAGGAAGAGCTTTATGTTCTCCGGAAATCAGTGCGTGATATTCTTGTTGCAGACCTTGACAAGCTAAGAGTTTCTTTGGTTTTTGAGGGATTGGGAAAGTCGGATGCGGTTTTGACAAGTTACAGATTTGTTGATTACGACGGCAGCGAAACACGTATCAGGACAAAGAACGCTCAGGAAATTTCCAGAAATGGAGAGAACCGTTATATTATGGATGCTCCCTACAAAAAGGATGTTGATGACGAAAAATTCGAACAACAGATTGTGGTGAGAATCCCTGCCATTGCGACTACAAAGTACGTGGATGACTTTCCTGACAATCTGGCAGATTATGGGCTTGACAGAGAATCCCGTGCGGTACTCAGCTTCCGATGGGGTGAAAAAGAAGAGGTTCTTTATCTGGGGGCAGAGGAAAGTGGAATGGTTCATGCCGTGAAGGAAGGCAAGGATGGAGTTTTTGTTATCAATGCATCACAGCTGGAATTCCTCCGGACCGAGCCATTTTATCTTCTTGAATCAGGGATACTCAGGTCGGAGATAGAGAATGTTTCGAAAATCACTGTGGAAACAGGAAAAGATACTTTTGTTGTAACCCGTTCTGCCGACAAAAAATTCTTTTATGTCAACGGCAAGACGGCAAGTGAAGCAGCTTTCGGTGCAGTAGCCGAAAGACTGGGCGACCTTGAGCTTCTCAGTGAGGTGATTGATACTCCTGAAAACAAAAGGGATGTGTGCGTAACGGTTGTTTTTGACAATGGAACGGCGTCTCAGAATATCAGCCTGAGCAAAATAAATGACAAAGAATATGCAGCTTTCATAAATGGAACGGCGGAATTTACCGTTGCAGGCGAAACTGTTGATGAATTACTGGAAGAATTAAGGGCTGTGAACAACAACCCTATGAAAACAGATGAGAAAGGATAAACCGAAAAATGAAAAATGTATTTGATGTACTCAAAGAACGTGGGCTTATTGCCCAGATGACACACGAGGAGGAAATAAAGAAGCTTCTCGCAGAAGAAAAGATTACCTTCTATATCGGCTTTGACCCGACGGCTGACAGCCTTCATATTGGTCACTTTATGCAGCTTGTTGTGATGAAGCATATGCAGAACGCAGGACACCGTCCCATTATTCTTCTCGGCGGCGGTACGACTATGGTTGGTGACCCTACGGGAAAAACGGATATGCGTCCTATGATTACAAAGGAGACAATTCAGTACAATGCTGACCGTTTCAAGGAACAGATGTCGAAGTTTATTGACTTCTCGGACGGCAAGGCTCTTATGGTGAACAATGCTGACTGGCTTCTTGATTTGAATTATGTTGATTTCCTTCGTGAGGTTGGTGTCCATTTCTCGGTGAACAGAATGCTCTCTGCAGAATGCTTCAAAGCGAGAATGGAAAGAGGTCTTTCCTTCCTCGAATTCAACTATATGCTTATGCAGGGCTATGACTTCTACAAGCTTCACAAGGATTACGGCTGTATTATGGAATTCGGCGGTGACGACCAGTGGTCAAATATTATCGGCGGTATCGAGCTTATCCGTCGCAAGGATGGCAAGGATGCTTACGGTATGACATTCACACTTCTCACTACATCAGAGGGTAAGAAAATGGGCAAAACCGAAAAGGGCGCTCTTTGGCTTGACCCTGAAAAGGTTACTCCTTATGACTTTTATCAGTACTGGAGAAATGTTGATGACAAGGATGTTATTCGTCTTCTCAAATTAGTTACATTTGTTCCTATGGAAGAAATTTATGAGTATGAAAAGCTTGAAGGTCAGGAACTGAATGCAGTGAAATGCCGTCTGGCCTATGAAGTTACGAAGATGGTACACGGCGAAGAAGAGGCAAAGAAGGCAGATGAGGCTGCAAAGGCCGTATTCGGTGCAGGCAGTGATGACAGCAATATGCCTACATACGCTCTTGAAGCTGATGATGCGGCAAACGGAATCAATATTCTTGACCTTATGGTGAAGAGCGGTCTTGCTCCCTCAAAGGGCGAAGCAAGAAGACTTGTTCAGCAGGGCGGCGTAAGTATCGACGGAAACAAAGTCAGTGATGTTATGTATAATGTTGAAAATTCAATTTTCAATGACGGCAAAATAGTTATCAAAAAGGGCAAAAAGGTATTCCTGAAAGTAACTATGTAAATTTTTGGATTTAATCCGACAGATTGGAGTGTTTAAAATGGCAGAAGAATTGTCAAAGGTATACGATCCCAAAGCGGTTGAGGACCGTATATACAAAACTTGGGTTGAAAAAGGCTATTTCCGTGCAAAACCCGATAAAAACAAAAAGCCTTTCACTATCGTAATTCCTCCCCCAAATGTAACAGGTCAGCTTCATATGGGTCATGCATTTGATGAAACTCTTCAGGATATTCTTATCCGTTACAAGAGAATGCAGGGCTTTGAAGCATTGTGGGTTCCCGGAACTGACCATGCCGGAATTGCAACTCAGATTAAGGTTGAAGCAGAGCTTCGTGAAAAGGAAGGTCTCACCCGTTATGACCTTGGTCGTGAAAAGTTCCTTGAACGTGTTTGGGACTGGAAGGAAAAGTACGGAAACAGAATTATCAGTCAGCTGAAAAAGATTGGTTGTTCCTGCGACTGGGACAGAGAACGTTTTACTATGGACGAAGGATGTTCAAAGGCTGTAAGAGAAGTTTTTGTTAATCTTTATGACAAGGGCTTGATTTACAGAGGACCGAGAATTATCAACTGGTGTCCAAACTGTATAACGGCTCTTTCTAACGAAGAGGTTGAGCACGCAGAACAGGCGGGACATTTCTGGCATATCAAGTATCAGATAAAGGGTACTGAGGATTTTGTTGTAATTGCAACAACAAGACCTGAAACGCTTTTCGGTGATACTGCTGTTGCTGTTAACCCCGAAGATGAGAGATACAAGGATATTGTTGGCAAAACATTGCTTTTGCCTCTTACTGACAGAGAAATTCCTATCATTGCTGATGAATATGTGGACAAGGAGTTTGGAACAGGCTGCGTGAAGATTACACCTGCTCACGACCCTAATGACTTTGAAGTGGGCAAGCGTCACGACCTTGAAATCATAAAGGTTATGAATGACGATGCAACAATGAATTCATATGCCGGAAAGTATGAAGGTATGGACCGCTATGAATGCCGCAAGGCGATGATAAAGGATCTTGAGGAAATGGGGCTTCTGGTGAAGACCGAAGACCATTCTCACAACGTTGGTCAGTGTTACCGTTGCGGAACAACAATCGAGCCAATTGTTTCAGACCAGTGGTTTGTGAAGATGAAACCTCTTGCAGAAGCGGCAATTGAAGCCGTACAGACGAAGGAAACAGAATTTGTTCCGGAACGTTTCTCCAAAACATATATGAACTGGATGGAAAATGTTTATGACTGGTGTATTTCACGTCAGCTCTGGTGGGGACACAGAATTCCTGCTTTCTACTGTGATGACTGCGGTGAAATGACAGTTTCCAAGGAAGATATTAAGGTTTGTCCCAAGTGCGGAAAGCCCGTGAGACAGGAAGAAGACGTTCTTGATACATGGTTCTCATCCGCTCTCTGGCCATTCTCTACTCTGGGCTGGCCCGAAAAGACAGAAGACTACAATTATTTCTATCCTACAAGCACTCTTGTAACGGGTTATGATATTATATTCTTCTGGGTATCAAGAATGATTTTCTCAGCTTGTGAGCATACAGGAAAGGCTCCATTCAAGCATGTGTTTATACATGGTCTTGTTCGTGACGGCAACGGCGAAAAGATGTCAAAGTCGAAGGGCAACGGTGTTGACCCATTGCAGATTATTGATATGTTTGGTGCGGATGCCTTGAGATTCACTCTTGTTACAGGGGTTGCACCCGGTAACGATATGAGATTCCCCGTGACCTATGACCCGCCCGTTGAAAAGGGCAAGAACCCCAATCCGGAGATTAACAAGATTGTGGGTGCTCCGGGAGTTGAGGCAAGCCGTAACTTTGCAAACAAAATATGGAATGCGTCACGTTTTGTTATGATGAATCTTACCATTGACAAAAATGAGCTTCCCGACCTTTCAAAGCTTCATATTGAGGACAAGTGGATTCTTCACAGATACAATGAGGTCGTTCGTGAAATTACAGAGAATCTTGACAAATACGAACTTGGTATTGCTGTTCAGAAGCTTTATGATTTTATCTGGGATGAATTCTGTGACTGGTACATAGAACTGGTTAAGCCCAGATTCTCAGAAACAGGTGACAGCAACGAAACGGCACAGAAGGTTCTTACCTACGTGCTTTCAAATACACTCAAGCTTCTCCATCCCTTTATGCCTTTCATCACCGAAGAAATCTGGCAGGCTCTCCCCCATAATGGCGAAAGCATTATGATTTCCGAGTGGCCAAAGTTTAATGAGGCTCTTGTGAATGTTCAGGCTGAACAGGATATGACGGTTATTATGGAGGCAATCAAGGGCGTGAGAAACGTGAAGAGTGAAATGAACGTTCCGCCTTCAAAAAAGATAAAATTCTTTGTGGTGACGGAAGACGCAGACCTCTTCAAGCAGGCAACAACATTCCTTGAAAAGCTTGCATCGGCATCAGAGGTAGATATTCGTGCTGACAAGGCCGGAATCCCTGAAAATGTTGTCTCTGTTGTTAATCCCAAGGCGGAAATTCTTCTCCCGCTTGATGAGCTTGTTGACAAGGAAAAGGAAATCGAACGTCTCACCAAAGAAAAGACCAAGCTGGAGGGTGAAATCAAGAGAGTTGAAGGAAAACTCTCAAACAAGGGCTTCACGGACAAGGCTCCGGCTGCTGTTGTTGAAGAAGAACGCCAAAAGGGTGAAAAGTACAAGGCTATGCTTGAAAAGGTTCTTGAAAGCCTTGGAAAAATGCAATAAAAAAACTTGTTTTATCAAAAAATCAAAAATACAGTCGATAAAGCTTATCGGCTGTATTTTTTTGTGACTTTTTGAAGGTCAAAAGACAAATTATTTGAAGGAATCGGTAATATATACGCAGAAAGAACAAATGGAAAATAATGTAAAACCAAAAGGAGGTAACGAAATGAATATAAAGCTGGAAAATATCGGCACTACCTTGGTTGCAAAGCTTGGAGGGGAGCTGGACCACCATACTGCACCAAAACTTCGTGATACGCTTGACAGGGAGATTGCTCTCAACAACACCAGAAATATTGTTCTTGATTTTGATGGCGTGACCTTTATGGACAGCTCGGGGATTGGTGTTATTATCGGGCGGTACAAACAGATTGCGGCTTTGGGCGGAAAGGTTATGATAATCCGTGTGAAACCACAGGTAGACAAAATTCTGGAGCTTTCGGGATTGAAAAAAATTCTGGACTGCTCACATTAAATACGAAAAAGGAGTGATACATAATGGAAAACTATATGAAGCTGGAGGTTCCCGCAAAAAGCTGTAATGAAGCCTTTGTTCGTGCGGCGGTTTCTGCCTTTGCGGTACAACTGGATTTGAGTGTTGAGGAGCTTGCGGACATAAAGACGGCAGTTTCGGAGGCTGTTACGAATTCAGTTGTTCATGGTTATGTGAATATGAAGGGAATTGTGAAAATTGTATGTCGTATTATAGAGGATATTTTTGAAATAGAGGTTACGGATTTCGGCGTTGGAATTGAGAACATAAGCCGTGCTATGCAGCCCCTTTATACCTCAATGCCTGAGAGTGAAAGAAGTGGCATGGGGTTCACTGTTATGCAGACCTTTATGGACGAGCTTTCGGTTCAGTCTGAGCCTGGCGAGGGCACTGTTGTTACAATGAAAAAGCGCATAAGGGGTTGACTGCTGTGCCGGAAAAGGATTACAACGAAAATATAGAAGTATTGATTGAAGCGGCAAAAAATGGAGATATATCGGCACAGAACAGGATTGTTGAAGAAAATATGGGACTTGTCCGAAGTGTGGTAAAGCGTTTCCTGAACCGTGGACACGAGCCTGAGGATTTGTTTCAGATTGGATGCATCGGGTTGATAAAGGCTATTCAAAAATTCGACCTGTCTTTCAATGTAAGGTTTTCTACCTATGCTGTGCCTATGATTATGGGCGAAATCAAGCGCTTTATACGGGATGACGGTATAATTAAGGTCAGCCGAAGCTTGAAGGAGCTTGCGATGAAGGCAATGTCTCTCCGTGAGGTTATGATAAGGGAAGAAAATATTGAGCCATCAGTCAAGGAGCTTTCAGCACGCCTTGGTGTCAGCCCTGAAGAGCTTGCCACGGCTCTTGAAGCGGGCATAAGACCCGAATCTCTTTATGCAACCACTCAGGAAGATGACAAGGAGGGCAAGGCTCTCATTGACCGCATTGAAAGCAAGGTTGACCACGAGGGTGAGATTGTGGACAAGCTTCTTGTGCGTGAACTGCTTGGAGAGGTTGGGGAGCGTGAACGGGAGATAATTATTCTACGTTATTTCAAGGGTCGAACACAGAGTCAGATTGCAGAAAAAATGGGTATTTCTCAGGTTCAGGTTTCTCGTATTGAAAAAAAGGTGCTGGAAGCTATGCGCAGAAAAATATAAAAAGGATTTTGGGGTGTTTTGTCGAATATAGAAGTATATTTTACTGAGAAAGGTTATGTGACAGTATGTATTGTTCAAAATGCGGAAATCAGGCACAACAGACGGATTTGTGGTGCACAAGATGCGGAAGCAGACTGGAAGAAACGGTACCTGAACCCAATCAAAACAGGAAGGTGTATAATGCACCGGCGGCGGATAGCCATTCTGAAAAAAGGATAAAGGATTATTTTGGTCGGTCAATTGTCTCTGCACTTTTCGGAAGCATTTCTCTTGGCGCGGCGGCTGTTATTTTTTCAGGCATGACAAGAACAGAGCTTGCTGTGGGAGATATTTCACGTGCCGGGGCTTATTCCGAAAAGGCGAAGGCTTTTTGTGCTATGTCATTTGCTGTAGGTATTGTGAAAGCACTGTGCGTTGCGGCAATTCTTCTTTCGACAGCTACGCTTTCCGTTATACAGACTTTTTTCTGAGCCGGTGAACCGGGGATTTGCTTGACTGGAATGACAAACTGTGATATAATAACATAGTCAGCGACAAAATTTGTCGTGATTAAATGTATTGATTTTGAGTAATTAACTTTTTGGGTAATGACACAAATTTGAGGTGTTTTATGAGATACAAGGGCTATGTTGTGACCTATGCGGGCGATGGGCAAAAAGTTAATAATGAGAATTACTTTCTGAACGGTGTTTACAAACGTGACATTGAGCAGAAGAGTTATTTTGACGAGAACAGAAATTTTGGCACAAGAAATCTTTATGGCCTTTCCGGAGGTACAAGGTGTGCGGAAGAGGGAAATGAACTGTCACGCCTTTCTGTTGAATTGTTGGAACAGTATTTTGGCTCGGATTTCAATGCTGAAAACAGAGCGTATTTTAAGGAAACCAATGATGCAATAAGAAGCCATATTTTTGAAAAGGCGGGCAGACATTTTGAGGTTGATACCTCGGTACTGTACATTGAAAAGGATGTAGCAAGAGTTTACAATATCGGCAGTATCCCTGTTTTTTATTTTGACGGAAAAAATATGAAAAAGTTGTCGGGGAACTCTCCCGAAACTGTTGATGTGGAGAAGAATTTCCTTGGTGAAGAGGGGATTGTTCTTACGGATGTTGCAAAAAAGAAAACAGTACCTTTTCTTGGTTATGCTGATGATGAATGTGAGGCTGTTCCTTTTGTGTCAGAACCTGTCAGGTTGAAAAAGAAAGGTTTTGTTGTTCTTTGCAGCAAGGCTGTTGTTGATGTTATCGGTGAAAAAGGAATTCTGTCTGTGCTGAAGGACAAAAGCATAAAAGCTTGTGACAAAGCATTGAGAATTACAGACAAAGCGATTGAAGCAGCTCCTGACGGAACATACTCTGTTGAAATTGTTGAAGTGGGGCATGGGATTCCTGCTGCCGACACAGAAGTGAAGTCCCTTGAAACATTGGTTGTTGCTTCGCTTATTTGCGGATTGGTGTTCTTTATGGGTTCATTTGTTATAAATCCGATAGTTGATTTCGTTGATTACTGCAAGACTATTGTGGAAAATATAGGTACTGAAGAAGATTCCGAGGGAGAACTCAAATGGATACCAAAGGAGGATGTCGAGGAAGAACCTATTTTCAATATTTTTACAAATGTCCCGGGAGACGGTCAGGATGATGACCCCTTGGTTGATGAGGAATCGGAAGATACGGAAGGCTCTCAGACAACTGAGACGACCAGACCTGTTCAGGGACCCTCTCAGGAACATACAGAAGTTCAGGGACCTCAACGACCGGCTGTGCAGCCATCAGCTGCTCCTTCAACGGCACCTGTGACGGCTCCTGCACCTGCAACCGAGTCAGCATCTGAAACTGTGCCGACACCAACTCCCGAAGTGAGCGGTGAAAATGAAACGGTGATTGATTTTACGTGAGAACGGGGCTGTTGTGTTGAGCGAGTCTTGACACAACAGCCCATTTATGTTGGAATAGTTGGTATGTTACTTTCAAAAAAGAAAAAACTATTAAAGGAGAAACGGTTATGAGCTACAAATACTTTGAAAACAAGGACTGCGAGTTTTATCCCTGTCACAAGGTGGGAGATATAAACTGTCTGTTTTGTTTTTGTCCCCTTTATAATATGGAATGTGGCGGTGATTATGAAACAGTTCCAGGAAGAGACGGAGAACCCATCAAGGATTGCAGCAACTGTATTCTGCCTCATATAGAAAGCGGTTATGATTACGTAATGAAACGGCTCAAGGAAAAATAAAAGCCCTGAAAGGATTGTAGAAAATGAGTATTGAAAAGGAAATTCTGGAGCTCAGGAAGGAAATTGAAGAGCATAACAGAAACTATTATGTTCTTGACAACCCCACAATTTCGGATTATGAATATGATATACTGCTTCACAAGCTTATAAGGCTTGAGGAAGAACATCCTGAATTTGATGATGCCAACTCACCCACAAAGCGTGTAGGCGGTGTAGCTCTCAAGGAGTTCGAGCAGGTTTCGCACGGAGTGCAGATGCAAAGCCTTGGGGATGTTTTTTCGAAGGAGGAAATTCTGGACTTTGACAAGCGTGTGGCGCAGGGACTTGAAGGCGAAGGGTACGAGTATGTAGTTGAAATGAAGATAGATGGTCTTTCGGTATCTTTGGAATATGAGAATGGCAGATTTGTCAGAGGTTCCACTCGAGGTGACGGAAATGTGGGAGAGAATATTACTGAAAACCTGAAAACAATCAAGTCTATACCTCTCGTGCTTCCTGAAAAAGTTGAACGTCTTGAGGTCAGGGGTGAAGTTTATATGCCCAAAGCGAGCTTTGAGGCACTCAATGAGGAACGGAAAAATTCCAACGAACCTCTTTTTGCAAACCCCAGAAATGCGGCGGCAGGCTCTCTCAGACAGTTGGACAGCAAAATTACAGCAAAGAGAAATCTTGATATTTTTGTGTTTAATATTCAGCAGACCACAAAAGAGCTTGAAACCCACAGCGAGGGTTTTGAATGGCTCAAATCACTTGGCTTCAAGGTTAGTCCCAGACGCCAGGTTTTTTCAACAATGGAGGAAGCTTTTGATGAAATTCAAAGGATTGGCGAAGAACGTCCAACTCTTCCCTTTGACATTGACGGAGCTGTTGTGAAGGTGAACAGTCTGAGACAGAGAGAGACCCTTGGAACCACCACAAAGGTTCCCAAGTGGGCAATTGCTTACAAATTTCCTGCGGAACGTCAGGAAACAACAGTTGAGGATATTATTGTTCAAATTGGAAGAACGGGAGTGATTACGCCAAATGCTGTGCTGACCCCCGTGAGAGTCGCAGGCTCAACAGTCAGCCGTGCAACTCTTCATAATGAGGATTTCATTCGTGAAAAGGATTTGAAAATCGGTGACCATGTTTTGATTCAAAAGGCCGGGGACATTATTCCCGAAGTGGTTGAGGTGCTGAAAGAGAAAAGAACCGGTGCGGAACGTGAGTTTCATATGCCTGCTGTTTGTCCTGCTTGCGGTGAACCTCTTTTCCGTGAAGAAGGCGAAGCAGCAACAAGATGTGTCAGCACAAATTGTCCGGCACAGAAGGTCAGAAGCATTATTCACTTTGCTTCCCGTGGTGCAATGGATATTGAAGGTCTTGGGGATGCTGTTGTGGAACAGCTTGTGGATGCCGGTTTGATTTCCAATACTGCGGATTTGTTTTATCTGGAGTTTATGGACATTGTGGGACTTGAGCGCTTTGGCGAAAAATCCGCACAAAACCTTGTTGATGCAATAGAAAAAGCAAAAGAAAACCCCCTTGACCGACTTCTTTGCGGTCTTGGTATAAGACTTATCGGCGCAAAGGCGGCAAAAAATATTGCAGGTCATTTCAAAAATATGGATGCAGTTATGTCAGCAACGGTTGAAGAGGTTGCGGCAATAGACGACGTGGGTGACAAAATGGCAGAAAGTCTTGTGCATTATTTCAGCGAGCCTGAAACGAAAGACTTGATTGAAAGAATGAAGGCGGCAGGAGTTAATATGATTGCGGAAGAACGTCCATCAGGCGGTGTGCTGGAAGGTAAAACCTTTGTGTTGACGGGAACGCTCCCCACGCTCAAACGTTCGGAAGCCCAAAAGCTTATTGAAGAAAAGGGCGGAAAGGTATCAGGTTCGGTTTCAAAAAAGACCGACTTTGTTGTTGCAGGCGAAGATGCAGGCAGCAAGCTCGACAAGGCAAATGCTCTGGGGATTTCGGTTATAACAGAGGAAGAACTGTTGGAAATAATAAAATAATAAAAAAACTCTTGACAAAACTTTCCTACAAGTGTAAGATATAATTAGACTTACAATTGTAGGAGAGTTTTTTGCAAAGGACAATAGTATTTTGGGGGAGGTGATTGCTTTGAAGGAAAACAAAGAAATAAGCACTGCAGAGCTTGAAATAATGGAAGTGCTGTGGCGGGCGGAAAAGCCCCTCAGTATTCAGGAGGTATCGGATGGCATTGAAGACGGAAAATGGAAATACAACACTGTTGGAACAATGCTTCTGCGTCTTGCGGAAAAAGGTGCCGTATGCTCGGAAAAGGTAGGACGTGTTATTCACTATTCACCGTCACTAAGGCGAGAGGATTACAAAACCGAGCAGACCGAAAGGTTGATTTCAAAGCTTTACGGCGGCTCTGCACGTGAGCTTGCGGTATCGCTTGTGGGCAACGGTCGTATGACAAAGGATGATATTGAAGAGTTGAGAAAGATGTTTGACTTGTAAAAGCAAAGGAGAAAGCTATGGTTGCGGAAATATTCAGAGCAATACTTATTATGTCGGCGGTGGGCGGAATACTCGTTGGTATATTGCTTGCGGCAAAGCCTTTGACAGAACGAGTTTTTGGTTTCAAACTGCAGTTTTATGCATGGCTTTCGGTGCTTGCGGTTATGCTTATCCCCGCAAGATTTGAGTGGGTAATAGAGCTTCCCGAAAAAGCACGGCAGACGGCTTTACCCTTACGGACAGATTACATAATAGAAACGACAGATGGCTTGTACAAAATAAGTGAGCCTGTGGGGCAGGTTCAAACCTTGGAGACAGATTTTTTCTTCGTGTGTGCGGTTTTGTGGGCAATTGTTGCGGCTTTTCTTATTTTGAAGGCGGTTGTCGGTAATCTTGTTTTGAAAAGGTCGTTGATGAAACAATCGCTTTGCATCGGTAATTTGAAATCCGCAAAAATAATGGAATGCAAGACTATCGGTGCTCCTGTACTTTTTGGCGGGATAAAGGCGGTTGTTTTTGTACCCGAGGGTATGAGTGATGACAGCAGAATGAAATATGTCCTTGCACACGAAGGTGTTCATATGAAGCGAAGAGACCTTTTTGTGAAGTGGCTGGCAGTTTTGATGCGGTGTATTCATTGGTTCAATCCTCTTGCGTATGTTGCCGCCGGGCAGCTTGATGAGGCTTGTGAGATTTCCTGTGATATGAAGGCTGTTGAAGGGTTCAGCTACGATGAGAGAAAGGAATATATCAAAACTGTTCTTGATTTTTCTCAACAAGAGGCTGAATTACGAAATTTCGTTTTGGCAGGCTTGACAAACAATGGTAGATGTATGAAAAAAAGGTTTTCTGCGGTGCTTGAACCTGTCTCCGCACATTGCGCTTTATATGCTGTGGGAGCTGCGGGAATTGTATTGTTGACTTTTGTGACAGTGTGTGTATCAGCTTTAACCGTAGGTGCAAAGGTTGCACAACGGGAAAAGCCTGAATCTGTTTCTGTTGCAGAAAAGATAACTGTGGAGCAGCCCGCAACGGAAGAACAGCCTGATGTGGAATTTGTGCAAGCTGTGGCCGAACAGCCTTTGCCTGAACAACCACAGGAGGAAACGGCAGAGCTTGAAGACACGGAGAATACGGAAAAGGAAGATGATATTTCTGCAAAGCCTGAAGAAAGTATTTTGCGTACTCCGGTTGCATCGGGAGAATTTGATTCCGATGGCGGAGATACAAGAACCATATGCGGAATAAAGCCGGATGAAAGAGGGTGCATCACTCTTGTTATACAATCCAATACCAGTGAGGTTGTGGATGTGTTTCTCAGTGATTCTCAAAGCGGCAAAGAGGTTCATAGCTTCGGACTTCCTGTGGACAAGGGTGCAACCTATGTTATGGAAGAACTTGACCCCGAGAAGACTTATGACATTGTTCTCAAGGGCGAAATGAGAAATGATTGGAAAATTGAAAGTGATTATGTTATATATTAAAAGGAGGAAGAATTTGTGAAAAAGATAATTTGTATTTTTGTGACGGTTTTGATGGTGGTATCTGTTTCGGCTTCGGCAATGCCTTCAGAGGAACAACTGGAGGACTTGAAGGAGTACGGAATTATGGTTGGTGATGAAGATGGTGAAATGAGACTTGAGGATACAATTACCCGTGCAGAAGCAACAAAAATGATTTGTGTTGTTCAGGGAATTAATGTTGACAGCTTTTCAAATAATATTGAGCCAAGTGCATTTCCTGATGTTCCTGACAGCCATTGGGCAAAGAATTATATTAATGTAATGAAGGATGTCGGGATTGTTGAGGGCGACGAAAAGGGAAACTTTAATCCTGAAGCAGAGGTCACCAATGAAGAAATAATAAAGATACTTGTGAAAGCAATAGGATATGCCCCGATGGCAGACCAGACAGGCGGATTTCCTATGGGGTACACAAGAACAGCTCAAAAGCTTGGCATAACAGCCGATATGGAGCTTGAGGTAAACCAGCCTGCAATTCGTGGCAATGTAGCACAGATGTTTGCTGCTGTTATTGATATTCCATTGATGGTTCAGAGTGCGTGGAATGCTGACGGCACGGTGGAGTATCAGATTGCAGATGGAAGTACAGGGATGGAAAAAATGACATTGAGAATTATGCATTTTGACAAAAAATAATTGATTGAAAAAGAGCCGCAGGGTTGTCCTGCGGCTCTTGATATTTTCGGGTAATTCTTAGATTTCTGCGAAATACTTGATTGTTCTAACCATCTGGCTTGTGTATGAGTTTTCGTTGTCATACCATGAAACAACCTGAACTTCGTAAAGGTCATCAGAAATCTTTGCAACCATTGTCTGTGTTGCATCGAAGAGTGAACCATATGTGATACCAACGATGTCAGAAGATACGATTTCGTCTTCGTTGTAACCGAATGAAGCAGAAGCTGCTGCCTTCATAGCTGCGTTGATGCCTTCCTTTGTGATGTCCTTGCCCTTTACAACTGCTGTAAGGATTGTTGTTGAACCTGTGGGAACAGGAACTCTCTGTGCAGCACCGATGAGCTTGCCGTTCAGTTCAGGAATAACAAGACCGATAGCCTTTGCAGCACCTGTTGAGTTGGGAACGATGTTAACAGCACCTGCTCTTGCACGTCTGAGGTCGCCTTTTCTGTGAGGACCGTCAAGAATCATCTGGTCGCCTGTGTATGCATGGATTGTAGCCATAATACCGCTCTGGATGGGAGCATAGTCGTTGAGAGTCTTTGCCATAGGAGCAAGACAGTTTGTTGTACAAGATGCAGCAGAGATGATTGTGTCATCAGCTGTGAGTGTATCTTCGTTAACTGAGAATACGATTGTCTTCAGGTCGTTGCCTGCGGGAGCAGAAATAACTACCTTCTTTGCACCTGCATCAATGTGAGCCTGTGACTTTTCCTTTGAGCAGTAGAAACCTGTACATTCAAGAACAACGTCTACGCCGAGAGCACCCCAGGGGCATTCCTTTGCGTCCTTGATTGCGTAAATCTTGATTTCTTTTCCGTCAACAGTGATGCTGTCTTCACCAGCAACAACTGTGTGACCGTCATATCTACCCTGTGATGAGTCATACTTGAGAAGATGAGCAAGCATCTTGGGATCTGTAAGGTCGTTGATTGCAACTACCTCATAACCTTCTGCACCGAACATCTGACGGAATGCAAGACGTCCGATACGACCAAAACCATTAATAGCAACTTTTACTGACATAATAGATTACCTCCAAAATGTAAAAATTATATATATTAATTATATTTTACCAGATTATCCGAAAATATACAAGACTTTTTTTAAATTTGTTAAAAATTTAACTATATCCATTGCCATATTTTCACAAATAACATAGCATAACACAGTATAACACAAAATTTTAATTTTTGCAACTATCAATATTTACAACAACGAAAAAATATGGTATAAATATTATATACAATTTAACAAAAACATTTGGGAGATATTATTATGAAGCTGGTACTTGCAAGCAAAAACCGTCATAAAGCAGAGGAAATGCAGGCTATTTTGGGCGGAAAAATTACTTTGATTACTCAGGACGAGGCGGGTGTAGGTGACCTTGATGTGATTGAGGATGGCGACACCTTTGAAGAAAATGCAATAAAAAAAGCTGTTACCATTATGAATGCCACGGGGCTTCCGTGTATTGCAGACGACAGCGGACTTTGCGTTGATGCCCTTGGGGGTGCTCCCGGAGTTTATACTGCGCGGTTTGCAGGAGAAAACGCAACAGATGATGAGAATATAGAAAAGCTTCTTGCGGAGCTTGAAGGAATTGAAAAAGAAAAAAGAACGGCAAGATTTGTTTGCGTTATTGCAGTGAGCTTTCCTGGTCGTGAACCAATAACCTTCAGAGGTGAATGTGAGGGGCTTATCCTTACGGAAAAACACGGCGAAAACGGGTTCGGTTATGACCCTGTATTTTTTGTTGAGCAGTTTGGAAAGACTATGGCAGAGCTTCCGGCAGATGTGAAAAACTCAATCAGTCACAGAGGTTGTGCATTGGCAAAGCTCAAAATTGAGGAATAGGGTTTGAGCCCTTCCTTGTGCTGAAAAGGATAAAGATTTATGAGAAGAATTTTAAGCGGAATGCGCCGTGCCATTCAGGATTATAATATGATTGAGCCGGGAGATAAAATTGCGGTGGGAGTTTCGGGCGGAAAGGATAGCCTTGCCCTTCTTTGCGCTTTGGCAGCTTACAGACGGTTTTCAGAAGTTCCTTTTGAGGTTATGGGCGTAACTCTCAATATGGGCTTTGAGGGAGTTGATTATTCTCTTGTGATGGAGCTTTGTGACAGGATTGGCGTTGAATATGTTGTGAAAAATACCGATATTGCGGAGATTTTGTTTGATGTAAGAAAAGAGAAAAATCCCTGTTCTCTTTGTGCCAAGATGCGACGAGGCGGTGTCAATGACCTTGCAAAAGAGCATGGCTGCAACAAGGTGGCTTTGGGACATCACAATGAGGATGTTATTGAAACGTTCTTTCTGTCGTTGTTTTATGAAGGAAGGTTGAATTGTTTTTCGCCCGTGACTTATCTTTCGAGAATTGATATGAAGGTAATACGACCCCTCATATATGTTGCCGAAGGTGACATAAAGGGCTTTGCGAAAAGGGAAAACATTCCCATTGTTCACAATCCGTGCCCTATGGATGGTGTTTCAAAACGTCAGGAAATGAAAGATTTTATTAATGAAAGAAATGAAACAGACCATCACTTCAAAACCCGTATGATGACGGCAATCAAATCGGGACTTGATGATTGGAAAATTCGTTGATACTGGAGGCTTTTGTATGTTGGTTTCGTTGGCGAAAAATGATTTCAAAGCAAAATATGCGGGCTCTGCCCTTGGTGTTGTGTGGGGATTTGTTACGCCTATTATTACAATACTTATATACTGGTTTGTTTTTCAGGTAGCTTTCCGGAACGGTCCGGTAAATGGGGTTCCCTATGTTATCTGGCTTGTTTCGGGAATTGTGCCCTGGTTCTTCATTTCGGAAGGCTGGGGGGGTGCTACGGGGGTTCTGGTGGATTATTCATATCTGGTGAAAAAAGTAGTATTCCCCGTTGAACTTCTTCCTGCTGTGAGGGTTACGTCGGCGGCTTTTGTGCATTTGTTTTTTGTTGTGCTGACTTTTGCAGTTACAATAGGCTATGGTTATTTTCCGAGATTCTTGCATTTCCAGATTTTGTATTACATGGCGGCAGCGTATATACTTACCCTTGCACTGGGCAGGATAACTGCAACACTAACGGTTTTTGCAAGGGATATAGGAAATGTGGTTGGGGTTCTCGTTCAGTTCGGATTCTGGCTTACACCGATTTTCTGGGATATTCATTCAATTCCTGAAAACCTTCATATTATTTTTAAAATCAATCCTATTTATTATATAACAGAAGGATATCGTGATACTTTTGTTTATGGCATTGGTTTTTGGGAAAAGCCTGTTGATACCATTTATTTCTGGGTGCTGACTGCGGTTTTTGTATTAATAGGAAACTTTTTCTTCAAAAAACTCAGACCACACCTTGCTGATTTGCTTTAAAATTATCAAAAAAGGCAGAAAAGTTGCATTTCTGCCTTTTTTTGTCTTGACAAAAGTCGGTTATGAGTGTATAATAATATAGTTGATGATTTAATATTCCGAGGCGTGGCGCAGTTTGGTAGCGCACCTGGTTTGGGACCAGGGGGCCGCAGGTTCGAATCCTGTCGCCTCGACCAAAAACTCCGCACACGAGAGTGTGCGGAGTTTTTACTTATTACATCTTCACGATTCACTGTTCCCTTTTGACAAGTAGAGAGTAATAGTGGATAAGGAAGATATATTTACTCGTCTTCAGGGCGGTGAATATTTTTTCATAACAGAAAATCAGATGATTTCCTATTATGACACAAAAAGGAGCAATGTATTATGGAAATGAGTTACAAAATGACAATCGCAGGGCTGGAACGAGAGCTGCCTCTTTGCAAGGTTAATGACAAACTGTATATTGCAGCTTTCATTATGTTCGGTGATGTGGAGGTAACTGTGAGGTGTGCGGAGGAACTTCTCAGACGTGCCCCTGAATTTGATATTTTGATTACAGCAGAGTCAAAAGGTATTCCTCTTATTCACGAAATGGCCAGACAGTCGGGAAACAATTATTATATTGTTGCAAGAAAAGGTCCGAAACTTTATATGAAGGACATTGTTTCAACCAACGTAGATTCTATCACTACGGCGCATACACAGACTCTTTGCATAGGGTCTTCTGAGGCTGATGCAATGAGAGGAAAACGCATTTTGGTTGTGGATGATGTTATAAGCACAGGGGAGTCTCTTTTGGCTCTTGAAACGCTCATAAATCAGGTGGGCGGAAATATCGTCGGAAGAATGGCGGTGCTTGCCGAGGGGGATGCCCAAAGCCGTGATGATATAACTTATCTTGCACCGCTTCCCGTATTTAATGCAGACGGAAGTATAATTGAATAAAAAAATAAGGGGCTGTAGCAAAATAAAAAAGCGGTTCGGCGTGGAAACCGAACCCTACAAATTGTGTTAAAAAATGAGGTACACAATATATGTAGGGGACGGGTTCCATCCCGTCCCGAAAACTTCATTTTGCTACAGCCCCTTCATAAAGGTGATTTGTTGAGTGAATATTGACTATTTTTCGTATTCATCAAAGAAATTTTCAAGAATTTTGATAACAATGTTATTAAAGCTAGTATCGTTCTCAACAGAAAGACGGTTTATTTTTTCTGCCAGTTCTTCTGAAATATATAAAGACTTATAACAAGCCTGCACTTTCTTTTTGGAAAAATCAGGATTTAGAGCCATAGATAAACACCTCATATATTAAAGTATACATATAGTATAATATAAAACAGAAAAATATAATATATGAGAAAAAACTATTGAAAAAATATATTAGATATGATATAATAAATATGTGAGATGTAATTGCATTTCGCATGCTGCGACAACCCGAAAAAGAGAGTGACTTTTGTTGCTCTCTTTTTTTGGGTACATAAGTATTTGTTTTCAAACAAAAACCGCCCTTTCGGACGGTCTTTGAATTGTTTTTAGAAGTTATCGTTTTTGATTTCGAAGTATGCCTGAGGATGGAAACATGTGGGACAAACTTCGGGAGCTGCAGTGCCTACTGCAACATGTCCGCAGTTGCGACATTCCCAAATCTGGACACCGCTCTTTTCAAAGACTGCCTTTGTTTCAACATTGTTGAGAAGTGCACGGTATCTTTCTTCGTGAGCTTTTTCGATTGCCGCAACAGCACGGAACTGTGCTGCAAGCTCTGTGAAGCCTTCTTCATCAGCGTCCTTTGCCATCTTGTCATACATATCTGTCCATTCATAATTCTCACCTTCTGCAGCATGAAGAAGGTTCTCAGCAGTATCTCCAAGCTCGCCAAGGTGTTTGAACCAGAGCTTTGCGTGTTCCTTCTCATTGTCAGCAGTTTTCAGAAAAAGGGCTGCAATCTGTTCGTAGCCTGCTTTTTTTGCAACTGAAGCAAAGTATGTATATTTGTTTCTTGCCTGTGATTCTCCCGCAAAAGCTTCCCAAAGATTTTTTTCGGTTTTTGTTCCCGCATAAATATTTTTTGCCATAATTGTAAAATACCTCCTTTGATTTCTAATTATATTTTAACATAATTTCGTCCTGTGTCAAGAGTTATTTTCATATGTACTCAGCCTTGGATATGTTTTGTTTCTGTAATATCAAAGCGTATTTCCTTGTAGGTCTCAAGATAATCAAGCAAAGTGGAAGGCTCGCTGAAGCTTTCGAAAAGCTGAAGACTGGCTTCTTTCATAAAATGCAGGTCAGTTGTTCGCTGAAGAAGCTCGTTCATAAGGTCGTAGTAGCCGAGAGTGTTGAGAATTGCAATAGCTTTCGGGTGGCGGTCAAGCTGTTTCAAGGTCAGAATTTCAAAAAACTCTTCGTAAGTACCTATCCCACCGGGGGTCATTATGAATGCATCAGACATTTCTTCCATAAGCTTTTTTCGTTCTCGCATTGTTTCGGGATAAAGAAATTCGTCACATTTGTCATAGAGCACGCCATCAACCTTGAAAAAAGAGGGGGCAATACCGATTATTTTGCCGTTACCTTTTGTTATTCCTCTTGCAACAGCTCCCATAAGCCCCTGAGCACCGCCTCCGTATATCAAGGTGTGTCCGCGTTTTGCCATTTCTTCGCCGAGAAGCTCTCCTGCCTCTATGTATCTTTTGTCGATTGCATCACTGGATGCTCCGTATACACATATGTTCATAGGTCTTACCTCCGTTTGTTTAAGTATATGCTTATTATACAATATTTGTACATAAAAATCAATTGACTATTTTCGATAAATGTTGTATAATGTTTTTTTGGAGGCGTAAAAAATGACAAAAGATAACATTTACGGAAAATTTGGAATATGCGACCAAGTCTTTGAAATGGGTGAAAAAATTCTCAAAGGTCTTGAGACACGCTTCCGGGAAATAGATGAAACAGCCGAGTACAATCAAATGAAGGTTATTTCTGCTATGCAGAAGAATCGGGTGGATGCGGCTTGCTTCAATGAATCAACCGGATATGGCTATGACGACGTAGGCAGAGACACTTTGGAAAAAGTTTATGCTGATTGCTTCAACACAGAGGATGCCCTTGTGAGACCGCAGATTACTTGCGGAACTCACGCTCTGGCTTTGGCGCTTAGTGCAAACTTGCGTCCTGGAGATGAACTGCTGTCTCCTGTGGGAAAGCCTTATGATACTCTTGAAGGTGTTATTGGAATACGACCTACAATCGGTTCTCTGGCGGAATATGGTGTTACTTATCGCCAGGTGGACTTGCTTCCTGATGGCGGATTTGATTGGGACGGAATAAAAAGTGCCATAAACGAAAAAACACGCCTTGTTACAATTCAAAGGTCAAAGGGTTATCAGACAAGAAAGACCTTTTCGGTTGGCGAAATTGCGGAAATAATTAAATTTGTAAAAAATATAAAGCCTGATGTTGTTTGTATGGTGGACAACTGCTATGGAGAATTTGTTGAAAGGACTGAGCCTCCAGATTTCGGTGCTGATATGATTGTCGGCTCGCTTATAAAGAATTTGGGTGGCGGTCTTGCGCCCTCGGGCGGATATATCTGTGGCACTGCTGAATGTGTTGAACGCTGCGGATACCGTCTTACTGCCCCCGGTCTCGGCAAAGAGGTCGGAACAAATATGGGTATGATGCGACAATTTTATCAGGGACTCTTTTTGGCTCCCACTGTTGTTGCAGGGGCACTCAAGGGTGCAATTTTTGCAGCAAATATTTACGAGAGATTAGGCTTCAAAGTTGTTCCGGACGGAACAGAATCCAGACATGATATTATTCAGGCTGTTGAGCTTGGAACTGCCGAAAGACTTATTGCTTTTTGCGAGGGTATTCAGGCGGCAGCTCCGGTGGATAGTTATGTTACTCCCGTTCCCGGGGATATGCCGGGTTATGATTCACAGGTTATTATGGCCGCAGGTGCTTTTGTGCAGGGCTCATCCATTGAACTCAGCGCAGATGCTCCTCTTCGTGAGCCTTTTGCGGTTTATTTTCAGGGAGGCATAACCTGGTATCATGCAAAGCTGGGTATTCTTATGTCTGTTCAGAAAATGGTTGATGCCAATCTCCTCGATATTGAAAAAATCAAATCTATGGAGGTTTAAAAATTATGTGGTTGATTATTGCAATTATTGCAATGCTCTGCTGGAGCGGCTCTGACTTCTTCAGCAAGCTGGGTTCAAAGCCCTCGGATAAGTATAGTCATTGGAAAATGGTTATTGCAGTGGGTACTGTTATGGGTATTCACGCAGTTTATGAAATTGCAACAGGTACGGCAATTACGTTTATGGACATAGTGTATTATCTGCCTGCCTCGGCAATGTACATACTTTCGATGATTTTTGGTTATGTATCCCTCAGATACATTGAACTTTCGGTGTCTTCACCTATTTGTAATTCATCAGGTGCTTTGGCGGCTATTCTTTGCTTTATTGTTCTTGGACAAACAATTGACGGACTTTCAACTGTCGGCGTTGTTATTGTTTGTGTCGGAGTACTTCTCCTCGGCTTTGCGGAATATACAGAGGATGACGAAGCCAAGGCGAAACGTCAACTCAAATCAAACAGAAAGTATACGAAAAGCGTTCTTGCAATTCTTCTTCCGCTGCTATACTGCTTGATTGATGCTCTCGGTACATTCTTTGATGCAGTTATCCTTGAAGAAGGAAATACTTTTATGACAAGTGTTTTCCATTATATGGACGAGGATGTTGCGAATGTGGCTTATGAGCTTACGTTCCTCTTTATGGCGGTTGTTGCTGCAGTTTATGTGTTTGTTATCAAAAAACAGAAAGTTGTTGATTTCAGAGAAGAAGTCCCCAAGGGGATTGGTGCAATATGTGAAACAGCAGGTCAGTTCGCTTATATTTATGCCCTCGCTGCAAATCCGGTTGGGGCAGCTCCTGTAATTTGTGCTTACTGCGTTGTTTCCGCTGTGTGGAGCTCGATATTCCTGAAAGAAAGACTTTCGTGGAAGCATTATGCTTCTTTGGTTGCAGTTATTGCCGGTATAATTATTATGGGTGTTGCCGAAGGTTTGGCAGAAATATAATTGTTGATACAAAAAAGGAAGTGGTTTTTTGCCGCTTCCTTTTTAAGTTATATGAAGTTTGAACTTCCAAGGGAGATTTCACCTGATTTCAACACTATCGTGGTGTTGTCTTTGAGAGCAACAACAAGGTTTCCTTCTATATTTATATCTATTGCAATTCCTTTGTGTTGTATACCGTTTTGGGTGAATTCAATCTCTTTGCCAAGCACAAGTGATGCCTGCTTATATTCATTAATAATATCAGAAGTATTATTTGACGACAAAAGTTCGGTAAATTCTTTAAGTATTTCCGCAGCAAGAAGATTTCGGTCAATGTTTGTGCCCAGAGAGCCTGCAATATTACTCAGCTCGTCGGGGAAAATGTTGTGTGGAGTGGAGACGTTTATACCGATTCCTACTATTATATAATCGATATTGCCTGAGTGACTGCTGCTTTCTGCCAAAATACCGCATATTTTTCGACCATTGATAAAAATATCGTTTACCCATTTGATTTGTGGCATCATTTGACAAGTTTGTTTTATGGCACGGCAAACTGAAACGCCTGCTGCTATTGTGAAAAGTGCTGAGTTGAGAGAAACAAGCTCAGGCTTCAGTATAATGCTCATATAAAGACCTGTGTCGGATGGGGAAAAAAAGCTTCTGCCGAGTCTGCCGCGTCCAGCGGTCTGGTGGTTTGCCAGAACGACGGTGTTGTGCTTTGCTCCCTGAACTGCAAGTTCCTTTGCGTAATGATTTGTTGAATCAATGGTTTCCAGAATGATTAATTTGTGTGTATCTGTTTCTGGAAGTCCATTTTTGATTTTGTATTCCGATAGATGGAAAGGGGTGGTGAATGTTTCTGCCATATTTTATCAGTCCTTTTGGTTAATTTGCCGTAAAACAAGTATATCACAAATCAGGTTTTTGTCAACAAAGTAAAAACGAAAAAAATTTTAAAAAATATGTTGACATTTTTGAGATGATATGTTAATATAAACAAGTTGCACCAAGCGGAGCAAAAAAAGTCGAAAAATAAATTTAAGAAAATTTAAAAAAAGGCTTGACAAAGTGAAGATGGTGTGATATAGTAGATAAGCTCCTTAAAAAAGGGAGCGAAAAACCCCGCGAAAAAGCGGAGGGATGATGTTTGAAAAGTACACAGTGAGAAAAGCGGTAATAA
>SVKC01000022.1 GCA_015068655.1 Oscillospiraceae bacterium | reverse complement strand
TTCCCACCTTTTTCCTTACATAATAATTCCTCACTTGCACACAATAACAATGTAAATTCAAATAAAAGGAGCATTTACAAAATGAAAGCAACAGGAATTGTAAGACGTATAGATGACCTCGGTCGAGTTGTGATACCCAAAGAAATCCGCCGCACAATGCGGATAAGAGAAGGAGACCCCCTGGAAATCTATACCGAAAGCGACGGAACGGTTATTTTCAAGAAATATTCGCCAATCGGTGAACTCGGTGAGTTTGCAAGCCAGTACGCCGAAGCTCTTGCCCACACAGCAGGCATACCCGCCTGCATATCCGACAAGGATACAGTTATTGCGGTTTCAGGTGTTTCAAAAAAAGAACTTATGAACAAGAAAATCTCCGATGACATTGAAAAGGTAATGTCCCAAAAAAGCACATACGTGCTGAAAAACGGAGCGAAAAACATTTCCGTTTCTGACGGCAATGATTCCTTTATGGCAGGAATTGCCGCTCCCATTATCTATGACGGAGATGCAATCGGAACAGTTATGTTTCTTTCCTCTCCTGAAAAAGAAAACTTCGGAGAGCTGGAACAAAAGCTTGCAGAGTCAGCCGCAACATTCTTGGGAAAAACAATTGAATAAGGAAAAAACCCGAAGCAGCCGCCTCGGGTTTTTGTTTCGTCGCTTTATTCTGAAATTAAAACAACTCGTCCATTTCCGTAATTAGTTACCCAAATAATCAATAGCCGCCAAAGCCGCAACACTTCCGTCTCCAACGGCTGTTGTAAGCTGGCGAACAGTTTTGTTGCGGCAATCACCGGCAACAAAAATTCCCTCAACATTGGTACGACAGTTTTCACCGGCTGAAACATAGCCGCCTTCATCAAGGATAATAATATCTCTGAAAATTTCACACTGGGGAATCTGACCTACGGCAACAAACGCACCATCCAAAGCAATATGCCGCTTTTCACCGGACTTTGCATTCAGGACATCTATACCCTTCAAGCCGCCTTCATTCACAAATTTCTCAACGGTTGAATCAAGAACAAGCTCAACATTTTTTCTTTCCGCAAGAGCCCGCACAAGACGGTTTTCAGCACGGAACGTATCACGTCTGTGAACAATGTAAACCTTTTCAGCAATATCCGAAAGATATATAGCATCCTCAACAGCAGTATTTCCGCCGCCTATAACAGCAACGGTCTTGTTCTTGTAAAACGAGCCGTCACAAACGGCACAGAAAGACACACCCTTTCCAATAAGCTCCTCCTCGCCTTCTGCTCCCAGCCGTCTGTTCTTTACACCGGTTGCAATGATGATGCTCCTGCCCTCATAGCGGTCAAGGTCTGTAACAACAGTTTTCGGATTACCGTCAATAATTTCCACTACCTCTTCATACTCAATCCTGCCGCCGAGATTTTCAACCTGAGCCGCAAGATTGGCGGCAAACTCCGCACCGCTCATTTTCATTGTGCCGGGAAAGTTTTCAACCTCGCTCGACAGTGCAATCTGACCGCCAAGCCCCAGCTTTTCGATAACCACAACCGACTTTTCTGCTCTGAGTGCATAAAGCGCCGCAGTCAGCCCCGCAGGACCTCCTCCGATAATAATAATATCATACATAGAGCAAACCTCCAAACAAAATTGTAGAGGTCGATGCCCGCACCGACCCTACAAAATCCACATTATATTTCTTTTGATATATTTTAACCTCTTGTGCTGTCAATATACTTTCTGATTTCAGAAACCCCTGCAAATCTGTCAAAAGCATTGCCCTTTGCGGCAATAAGAGTAGGAGCCTGACGAACACCATAAGCCTCTGTGAGAGCTGTTTCTTCCTCAGCATCCACAACGGCATATGCGATACCGCTCTTGTCAAGTACAGCCTTTGCCGCATTACAGTTGGGGCAGGTCTTTGTGGTAAAAAGCATTACCTCTGCCTCGCCGCCGCAAGAGCAATCACAAGCAACTTCTGCCTTTTCAGCCTTTGGTGCACCGTTTCTCTTGAGAACAGAATTTTCAATATCATAAAGCTTTCTGTCCTTGTATTCCTGAGACTTGCCGTCGTTCCAGTTGCGAACGGGACGGTAGTAACCGGTGATACGGCTGTAAACCTCTGTTCTGCCGCCGCAGATGGGGCACTTCTCCTGCTCACCGATGAGATAACCGTGATCCTTGCACACCGAATATGTGGGAGAAAGTGTGTAATAAGGAAGCTGATAATTTTCAGCAATCTTGCGAACAAGATTTGCTGCAGCCTTCCAGTCAGGAAGCTTTTCACCGAGGAACGCATGGAAAACTGTTCCGGAGGTATAAAGCGTCTGAAGCTCATCCTGAATATCAAGTGCATCAAAAATATCTGATGTGAAGCCAACAGGAAGGTGTGAGCTATTTGTGTAGTAAGGTGTTTCCCCTTCCTTTGCAGCTGTAATAATTTCAGGGTATCTCTTTCTGTCATGCTTTGCAAAGCGGTATGTTGTAGACTCTGCCGGTGTAGCTTCAAGGTTGTAAAGGTCGCCGTATTTCTCCTGATAATCCGAAAGTCTTTCACGCATATGGTTGAGAACCTTCTTTGTGAATTCCTGAGTTTCGGTTGTAGTCATATCACCGCCGAGCCATTTTGCATTGAGACCAACCTCGTTCATACCGATAAGACCGATAGTTGAGAAATGGTTTTCAAAAGTACCGAGGTATCTCTTTGTGTAAGGATAAAGACCCTCGTCGAGAAGCTTTGTAATAACCTCACGCTTCACGCTGAGCGAACGGGCAGAAATGTCCATAAGCTTGTTGAGTCTCTTGAAGAAATCTTCTTCATTTTCAGCGAGGTATGCGATTCTGGGCATATTGATTGTAACAACCCCCACAGAACCGGTGCTTTCACCGCTACCGAAGAAGCCACCGGACTTCTTTCTCAGCTCACGGAGGTCAAGACGAAGTCTGCAGCACATACTGCGTATATCGCTGGGTTCCATATCGCTGTTGATGTAGTTTGAGAAATAAGGTGTACCGTATTTTGATGTCATTTCAAAAAGAAGCTTGTTGTTCTCTGTCTCTGACCAGTCAAAATCTCTTGTAATTGAATAAGTAGGAATAGGATACTGGAATCCTCTGCCGTTGGCGTCACCTTCAATCATAACCTCGATGAATGCACGGTTAACCATATCCATTTCTTTCTTACAATCCTTGTACTTGAAGTCCATTTCCTTGCCGCCTACAATAGCAGGAAGCTCTGCAAGGTCAGCAGGAACGGTCCAGTCAAGCGTAATATTTGAGAACGGTGCCTGAGTACCCCATCTTGAAGGAGTATTCACACCATAAATAAAGGACTCAATACACTTCTTTACCTGATCATAAGAAAGGTTGTCCACCTTAACGAAAGGTGCAAGATATGTGTCAAAAGAGCTGAACGCCTGAGCACCTGCCCACTCATTCTGCATAATTCCGAGGAAGTTTACCATCTGGTTGCAAAGAGTTGCAAGATGGCTTGCAGGAGCAGAGGTAATTTTTCCTTCAACGCCGCCGAGACCTTCCTGAATAAGCTGTTTCAGCGACCAGCCTGCACAGTAACCTGTAAGCATCGAAAGGTCATGAATGTGTATATCTGCACTTCTGTGAGCGTCAGCAATTTCCTCATCATAAATTTCGCTGAGCCAGTAGTTTGCAGTAATAGCCCCCGAGTTTGAAAGAATAAGACCGCCCACGGAGTATGTAACCGTTGAATTCTCCTTTACGCGCCAGTCATTGATTTTCAGATAGTTGTCAACAACCTCCTGATAGTCAAGAACAGTTGACTGCATATTACGCATTTTTTCATGGAGCTTTCTGTAAAGGATGTACGCCTTCGCAACATCCGCATAACCTGCCTGAACAAGCACTTCCTCCACACTATCCTGAATTGCTTCCACGTTGATTGCATCATTTGCAACCTTTGGTTCAAAATCGGCTGTAACCTTCAACGCCAGAAAATCAATAATATTCATATTATACTGTCTGTTCTGAGCCTCAAACGCCTGAACCATAGCATCACTGATTTTGGACAGGTCAAATTCAACCAACGAATTGTCTCTTTTTCTTACCTTATACATAAGTTTCCCTCCCTGATATTTTTCGGTCTTCTGTGACCATTTTATTTAAAGAAGCTTTCGCTTCATCTGCTACAACTCAATTCCTCTGACCTCGGTCTTCGGAGCAAGCTCTCTTGCCGCCGCGAGGAGCAGTTTTATTTCCTCGGTATCAAATTCCTTCAAGCCCTGACAAAGAACAGTCTCACCGTCACGGAAGGGCTGAAGAAAATACTTTTCTTCACCGCCGATAATTTCTGCAATTTTTCCAATATCCTCTGCCGTGTGAAAACCCTTCACAACGGTAGTCCTGAATTCGTGAGGAATATCGGAGCTTTTCAAAAGCTCTATACTTTCTTTGACAGTTTCAAAGGAAACACCCTCGCATCCCGCCGTCAATCCATATTTCTCAGGACTGTTTTTTATGTCCATAGCAACATAATCGCACAAGCCTTCATCAACTGCCCGCTCCAGCCGCTTTGGAAAGCTTCCGTTTGTGTCAAGCTTCAAAGAATATCCCATATCCTTGATTTTTCTCAAAAACTCAAAAATCTCATCGCTCAAAAGAGGTTCTCCCCCCGAAACACAAACACCATCCAGAAGTCCCGACCTTTTCGAAAGAAAGGTGAAAAATTCCTCCTCAGACATTCTATCCGAGGAGCAAAGGTCAACCAGTTGTGAATTATGACAGAAGGGACATCTGAAATTACAGCCCTCAAGAAAAACCGTGCAAGCAATCCGCCCGGGGAAATCCAGAAGCGTCATCTTCATAAGTCCGCCTATTTTCACGGGTTTTCCCTCCCTTCGGCGCCGCTTCAAGGTCTTGTGATCGTTTCTACCGAAAACACAAGATATAGTTTTTTCGTTTTTGTACGACCGCTAGATATTGATATTATATATTAGTTGCAACTAATTGTCAAGAGCAAAAAAACATATTTTTTTACACCCATTTTTTTACATTCACTCAAAGCCTTGCGGCATCAATGCTTGCGGTCTTTTTGCCCTTAAAAAAATTTTTTATTTTGTCCGTTTTCTCTCTTTTTTTTCTTTATCTTTTTTTCATTTTATTACAATTTTGCTCCAAAAATAAAGTGTTGACACACAAGATATTGATTGGTATAATAGAAAAAGATAACAATATATTGTGGAGCAAAAATATGAAAAAAACACTTACAATAGGTGTTCTTGCACACGTTGACTCAGGAAAAACCACTCTTTCGGAAGCAATTCTGTATTTGACGGGTGAGATACGAACTCTGGGAAGAGTGGACAACAAGGACGCCTTTCTTGACACAAATGAAATAGAACGCAGCCGCGGAATTACGGTTTTCTCCAAGCAGGCTACATTTTCCTATGGTGAAACGAACTTTACCCTTCTTGACACACCGGGACACGTTGACTTTTCAGCAGAAACAGAACGGGCACTCAGGGTTCTTGATTACGCCATTCTGCTCATAAGCGCCGCTGACGGAGTACAGAGTCATACTCTGTCTCTCTGGAAGGTTCTGGAGAAGTACAATATTCCGACCTTTGTTTTTGTGAACAAAATGGATATGCCCATTGCCGACAAAACAAAGCTTCTTGAAGGCTTGAAGGAAAAGCTCTGCCCCTCCTGTATTGATTTTTGCGGAGCTTTGAATGGTGACGATTCCGAAGCCGAAGCTCTTGCCCTTTGCTCCGACGAGCTTATGAACGAATTTTTTGAAAAGGGAAGCTTTTCAGACAGAGCCATTGTTTCCGCCGTTTCAAGCCGCAAGCTTTTCCCTTGTCTTTTTGGTTCGGCATTGAAAACCGAAGGCGTCACAGAGCTTCTTTCTGTGCTTGATAAATATACACGACAAAAGCCATCACGTGAAAGCTTTGGGGCAAAGGTTTTCAAAATTACCACAGACGACCGTGGAAATCGCCTGACGCATATGAAAATTACGGGTGGAAAGCTCACCGTCAAGGACATTGTGGACGGCGAAAAAATAAACGAAATCAGAATTTACTCAGGAATGAAATACAAAAGCGAGCAAGAAGTCCTTCCCGGTACAGTTTGTGCCGTTTCAGGGCTGAATAACTCCTTCTCCGGTCAGGGTCTCGGCTTTGAACAAGACCTTTCCTCCTTCACCTTTGAGCCCGTTTTTTCATACAAGGTTCAGCTTGAAGACGGCTATGATATGAACACAGCTCTCCGCAATCTGAAAAAATATGAGGAAGAAGACCCCCAACTCCATACAATATGGAACGAACAGTTGAACGAAATACACATTCACCTTATGGGCGAGGTTCAGTCCGAGATATTGAAAACCGTTCTTTCCGACCGCTTTGGTATGTCTGTTGAGTTTGAACAGGGTGGTATTATATATAAGGAAACAATCCGCAACACAGTTCTTGGTGTAGGACACTTCGAACCCCTTCGTCATTACGCAGAGGTTCACCTTCTCCTTGAACCGGGAAAGCCCGGAAGCGGAATCTGCTTTGATACAAAATGCAGTGAAGACCGTCTGGAAAAGAATTGGCAGAGACTTATACTGACTCATCTGGAGGAAAAAACACATCCGGGAGTTCTCACAGGCTCTCCCTTAACCGATGTAAAAATAACTCTTGTGGCAGGAAAAGCCCACAAAAAGCACACCGAAGGCGGAGATTTCCGTCAGGCAACTTATCGTGCCGTACGCCAAGGACTTATGCAGGCAGACTCGGTCCTTCTTGAACCATGGTACAGCTTTACCCTGACAGTTCCCACCACAGCCCTCGGACGTGCGATGACCGATATTCAGAATACTGGAGGAAAATTTACTCCCCCCGAAAACCATAACGATATGTCCGTGCTGAAGGGCTACGCCCCCGTCGCAGGGCTTTGCAACTACTCAGCAGAGGTTCGGGCATATACTCACGGGCTAGGTATGCTTGAATGTATGCCCGCAGGCTATGAACCCTGCAAAAACCAATCGGAAATTATTGAAGCAATAGGCTACAATCCCGAACAGGACACCGAAAATACTCCCGACTCGGTATTCTGTGACCACGGCACCGGCTTTGTGGTAAAATGGAACGAGGTTCACGACCATATGCACCTTGAAGATGTACGAAAAAAAGCGGAAGAAGAAATTACTGCGGCACAGAATGCACCGAGACGCAGTTCAAATTACGCTGATGATGACGAGCTGATGAGAATATTCGAGCGAACCTACGGCAAGGTTCAAAGAAAGCCTCACTCATCCTTCAAATCCCAGAAGCTCCCTGAGGGTGTCCTGAAAAAATACAAGGCACAAAAGCCCACAGCAGGGGAATACCTTCTTGTTGACGGCTACAACATACTGTTTGCGTGGTTTGATTTGAACAATGCCTCACCGGAAGAACTTGATATTGCCAGAAACTATCTGATTACACGGCTTTCCAATTACAAGGAGATGCGAAACTGCGAAATAATTATTGTCTTTGATGCTTACAAGGTCAAAGGCGGTCTCGGGAATCAGGAACGTATAGACAATCTGGACGTAGTATATACCAAGGAAGCAGAAACTGCCGACAGCTACATTGAGCGAACAGCGAGGGACAAAAGCCGTCAGAATTACAGCGTAAAGGTCGCAACCTCCGACCGTCTGGAACAGATTATAATTTTCGGCAGCGGTGCTTTCCGCATATCTGCGGAAGAATTTTTGAAGGATATAGAGCTTGCGGAATCAAAGCTTGATGACATAATGAACGAAATGCAGCAATACGAACAACTGACAGAAATACGTATAAATAAAAAAGGACTGTAGCAAAAAAAAGCGGTTCGGTGTGGAAACCGAACCCTACAAATTGTGTTAGAAAAAATAAGGTACACAATATATGTAGGGGACGGCTTCCATCCCGTCCCGAAAACTTCATTGTGCTACAGCCCTTTTTCAGATTATCCCAAAAAGAATGAATCCAACAGTATTAATGGCAAAGTTTGCAAACATATGTACAAACCAGGACGGATAAATCGTTCCGCTTTTTTCGTTGAGTCTGTTGAAAATCAAGCCGCCCGCAAACAATCCCGCCATTATAATCAAAAATACATACCAGTCAAACCAGCCAATCATCATTGCAATGTGATAAAGAGCAAAGACCGAAGCACTGAACAGATATGCCGCACGCCTTCCCGCAACACGTCTTAACGTGAGAAAAGCAAAGCCCCGAAAGAAAAATTCTTCCAAGAGTGAATTCACAAAAGATATATATATTGATACAAAAACAAAGTTGTCACGATGCACGCCAATGTTCCCTGTGAGTGCCCCCGTAACAGCAGAAAAGTCAAACACATTTCTGAGAAGCAAATATCCGCCCAGTATTACGGCATATACCCCTATACACAACATCAGAGCAAGCCGTATTCCGCTTTTTCGCAAGACAAACAAAGGCCTTATTTCAAGCTCCTTGTCCACAAAAGCATACAAGGCAGGGATTGCGAGAAACAAAACCAGCTTTATTGCCGACTTCACAAAATAATTTGCCTGAAGCACCCCGTCCACAACAGCCATAATCACACAAAAAACAATAACTATCGCCGAAAGCACCCACGACTTTTTTCTGTTTTCCATAAAAATACTCCAAAAATAATCACACTTTTTCTGCCGAACCTTTACAACAATCGGCTTCCTTCGACAGTATACTACTTTTCCTCACGGCTGTCAACTTCCACCTGTCCCTTTTTCTACAATATAAGAAAAAACCATTGTAATTTTCAATCTTTTGTGTTATAATAATCAAGTCACATAAACCAATAAATAATAGCCACTTTTTTACAATGAATAATTGTATCTTTTTTTGCTTACTCTAATTTTGCAATTGGAAAAAATGCCAATTCCACAAATTAGAGTATGTAAAATAAGCGTGCTTTTATTTGGGTTTGTGTGACAACAACCGGAGTTGTGCATTTTTCATGCGTGGCTTCTGTTAAATGAGTATAAGGAAGTTTTAAGGAATGGCGATACAATGGGCTTTTGCTCGTTGTATCGCCTCATTGTTTATTGAATAAAAATATTTAGATAGCTAATTCCTGTATATGCTGTGATACATCTATCAGACCGACTGCGGTATAGTAAATGTCAATCCTTTGTATTCTGTGACCGTTTGACTTATCTACTGCGTGGACTTTGATTTTGTCAATTAAATCATTTATCACTCATGCAGAAAGCTCTTTAATTTCGGTGTACTGACGGACTATGTTCAAAAAACACTATACATTGTCAACCTGTTCAGCTTCTTGATTTAATTCGTTTTCAAGTGCTTCGGTGTCGGATATAAGCTGTTTTTGTTCTCTTTCATAATCGGCAGATAGCTTTGCAAAGCGTTCATCACTTAATTTACCTGATATGTTGTCCTCGTAAATCCTTTTAAAAATTCCGTCAAGCTCAGATATTCGCATTTTGTTTGCTTCGAGCTTTTTTCTGCGTGATGCAATTTCCTTTTTCTTGTCCTTTGCAGATTTATCTACAAGGCTTTTTACAAAATCACTTTCAAAGGATTGCAGATAGGAAAGCATTGTCTGTACCTGTTCAAGAACAATGTCATAAAGCACGCTTTCACGGAGATAATGCACCATGCATTTACCCGTATTACCTTTGTAATTAGAACAAACAAAATAATCGTGTTCCTCTTTATGTGATTTACAAGTGCAGTAATACAGCTTTGCACCACAATCCGCACATTCTAAAAGTCCTGCGAAAATACTTTTCTTACCCGATTTGGTATATCGGCGCTTATTCTTTCGGAGTTCCTGCACCTTTTCCCATACCGAGATTTCAATAATGGGTGGGTGAGTATTCTCGAATATCAGCCAATTTTCTTTTGGTTGCCGTACTTTTTTATGGGTTTTGCAGTTTACGGTAGCAGTTCGGATGTTTACTGTATGTCCTATGTAGGTCATATTTTCAAGTATTCCCGAAACACTTCTGTTGCACCATACATTGCTCATATTGGCTTTTGTTCTGCAAGGCATTCCGTGTTCTCTGAAATATACCATAGGTGTTGAAATGCCCTCTGCGGTAAGCTGTTTCTTTCAACGGATTTGAATAAAAATGTTATCTGCTCTGACAAGTGCCGCAAGGCTCAAAGGAAGAAAAACAAGCAGAGATTTGATGATGCTACCCGTGAGGTAGATTATGAGATAACATATCGTAATGAAAATATGTATTGGTACAACAGAATACAAAAGGCGAAGAAAAGAGGTTTAAGCGAAAAGGCTCTTGCGGAACTCCAAAAAGCCTATGAGGAATTTAAGCGTGTTGCGAACATAAAAAAGAAGCAAGTCAAAGAAGGTTTGTTGAGTTTTAGCGATTTTGATATGTGGTATCTGGATATGCGTTGTAAGATTGATGCTCTTATGGAGAAACACGGCTTGGGTAAATACAAGTAATGCTCTGTGGGTGCATACACCGTTTACCGACTCCACCAATTACTGCAAGGCTGACCGTCTGCCACAAGCACGGCAGACGACCACCCTTTTGTAATTTTGCCGTCTGCGAAAATATGTCGCTCAAAAACGGAGAGCAACATGTTTTCACACCCGCCCCGTCGGTAAAGGTGTAACACACTACACTTTGCGAGCAAAGAAGTGTGCCAGACTTTCCCTCTGGACGCCCTTAACGCATAGCAAATTTTGTTACCACCGCACAAATTTTACTATGCTCATTCAAGGCTTCCGCCTTGAATATTTATCCTCAAATCAATTTTCGGATAAATACAAAAAGCAAGCTGCCGTATCGGTAAATGCTCCGATTCGATAGCTTGCTTTTTATGTATGAACAAAACACAGGTACGAAAATACACCTACCTATGTTTGTGTTCATATTTACAGCCTTATACACATGGCTGTATTATGGTAAAATAAAGGTGCAAAAATGCCTTTATTTTGTGTTTTAAAAGGAGAAATCCAGCGAGGTAATAAACTTATATTACCACTCTTTAAAACAGGGTTCTAGTGCGTGACAAAAAATATCTATCGGCAAATTGACAAAATTTACTTAAAAGCATTTACTTCTTGACTTCTCTGTGCTATAATATTATGGTCACATACTAACATTATAATAGGATAGTTGTACTTAGGGCATTTTAAATAGGTAAAAACGCATTCTCTCGTTTTTGCCTATGCCCTTGTGCAGCAAATTTGTTAGTGTGTGACAACCTTAACAATTACAGGAGATGCGTTTTTCGGTGCGTAATTCTGTAATGGAGTTACGCATTTTTTAATATTCGGAGGTTTTTATAAGTGAAAAAATTATTAAGTCTATTATTGGTATTATCTGTGATTATGGTTTATTTACCAAACCATATTTTTGCATATAATAGTAGTTCGTCATATTCTGTCACAATTGGAACTCAGAAATTACCATTTTCAGATTATCCTGCAGGATCATATTTTACTGATAATGGAAAAGCGTGCACAGACCATAATAATTGTGGTGCGGGAGCTTCTTACACGAACGAGGGGGCGTGTAACTGTAAATGCACTTGGAATGGAGTAGCACTTCTCTCTACGTCATGTTACGGCTTTGCTAATATGGTGTTTTATAGATTGTTTGGTCACACAACATATTCTAATACAATAAAAGTTGTTTCTAATATTTCCGCAGGAAGTATCAACACAACATATTTATACAATTTGTTTAGTGGGGGTTCCATAAAACCAGGTGCTCATATAAGGACAGCTGCAGGACATAGTATGATTTTTATGGGATATGATAGTTCATATATTTATACATATGAAGGAAATTATGATAGTCAATGCCGAGTAGGTGTTATAAGTAGAACATGGAGTGAGTTTTCAACTTATTTATCCAACAGAAGTGGTATTGCATTTATTGAAATGCCGAACAATTATCCTGTTACCTCAAAGCCATCAAATTGTACAATAACCGCAAGTGATACATTTGTGCAAACAGGGCAAAGCGTAACTTTTACATTCACTCAAAGCGGGGCATCATATTGGTATTGTGATATAGAAAATGAAGCCGGAGTTAGACAACATGTAGAACTTTTAACAGGGAAATACAGCTATACATATACGTTTAATAAAGAAGGAAAATATAAGGTTTTTCTTAAAGCAGCAAACGATGTTGGATGGACAAATCCATATGTTTGGGTGACTGTATCTAATAAAAAACCTACTGCAACAATAAGCTCAAACTCAGGAGCTTATGTATCAGCTGGAACAACTGTATCTTTTGATTTTACAATACAAAATGCCGCTTATTGGTATTTTGTCGTTTCAAAGGATGGTGTGCGTGAAAGTGTGGAACTGATTACTGGTAAGTGGAATCATGAATACAATTTTAAAGAAGAAGGGGAATATTTAGTAGAACTTCAGACAGCCAATGTAAACGGATGGACAAATCCTTATGTCTGGGTTACCGTTTCAAACACGCCTGAAAAACCGAGCCTTAATGATATGAAAAGTTATTATCATGGTGAGGATTCCCTGATTTTCAAATGGGATAAAACAGGCGCAACAACACATTATAATTTATATATACATAAATTGAACGAAAATGGAAGTTATCAATCTTTTGAAAATATTTTTTACGCTGAATCAGGTGTAACTCGAAAGTTGACTGAAGGAAATTATTTAGTTTTTATCCAATCAACAAATGCTAATGCGTGGGATTCTGTGAACAGCACATGGGCATTTACAAATAGTGAAATATATTATTTTACAGTTTCTAACGAATATATACCAACTTCGACCATTGAATGGAATGGACATATGTATTCATTATATGATTATTCCGTTGGTTGGGAGGAAGCAAAAGAATTATGTGAAGAATTTGGTGGACATCTAGCTACAATAAACTCGGACGAAGAATGTGAATTTATGTTTTCGCTAGTAGAGCAAGGGGAAAACACAAGGTTTTTTCTCGGAGGAACAGATGTAAACAATGAAGGAAATTGGGAATGGATTACGGCTGAAGAATGGTTAATTGACGATTGCTGGAATAGTGGAGAACCAAATAATGATGGTTCAACCGAACATTATTTAGAAACTCGTGTAAATGGGTGGAATGATGTTCCTAACAATTTCGAATATTCACATGGATTTGTTTTTGAAAGAGAAAGACCATCTAATGTGCAAGACTTAACTCCAACTGCAACAGTAGAATACAATGGACATACATATTTGTTGTTTGATTATTCATTGACGTGGCATGATGCAAAAAATGTATGTGAAGAATTGGGTGGAAATTTGGCAACTGCTACAACCGAAGAAGAGTATAATATGTTATTAGAATTAGTACTCAAAGGAACTAAGGATGACTATTTTTTAGGTGGCACCGACGAAAAAGAGGAAGGAATATGGCAATGGATTACTGGTGAAACATGGGAGTATGAAGGCTTTTGGCGAAGCGGTGAACCTAATAACTATCTAGGCGAAGAACATTATTTGAAAATTGATACTGCTGGGGTTGATGTTGCAAACAAGTCACTTGTATATAGAGGCTTTATTTGCGAAATAGAAGGTGCATATACAAAATCAACAGTTACAAAATCAGGGGCAAAACTCATTATAGACACGAAAGTGCATAACATTACCGCGCCTTATGACATACTTATTGTTGGTTATAAGGATAATAGATTTGTTGCAATGAACAGAGTGCCGCACGATGAGCAAAATTCTCCATACACTCTTGAGGGAGATATAGATGAAATCAAAGTAATGGTTTGGGATGGCTTATCAACCCTTAAACCATTGTGCGATGCAGAAGAAATCCCAAGCAGTAAGTGGATAATAGAATAGAAAACGGCACAAACGATGTCTTTGAACCACAGGACAAATACACCAAAGAACAAGTCATTGCAACATTCGTGAGAATGTATGATAATTTGAAGTAAATTATTGCATTAGCACTATCCATAACAGCAGAATAAGCACATTATACTTGGTGACTTGTCTGCTTTTTGCACAAAACACAGTTGAAAATGGTGTTTGAAAGTAAATTTTTTCTCAATTTCAATAAAATGTCTATTCAAAATATTGATTTTTTTTAAAAAAAGTGGTAAAATATAAAAGGCGGTAGTGGACGAGCTTGTTTTTGGAAACAAATGGGAACTCTCGAATATAATGTACTGTTAGAGAAATATAATTACATGAGGTGAATTTTTATGTGCAAGTCTATTGAAGTCGGAAAGCATATATTAAATTTTTGCATAAAGAACAAATATGAAATAACACCATCGAAGATCCAAAAGTTATTATATTATATGCAAGGGTATTTTTATGCAAAAAATAATGAAAATATGTTTGACGAAAAGATTTTAGCATGGGATTGTGGTCCAGCAATACCAGAAGTGAATGCTTATTTCACAAAATATATACATGAAAACAAAGGTGAACCTATTGTTGCAAATTTGTTTTTGTCAGATGCTGAAAAAGAGGTTTTTAAATTTGTTTGTGAAAAAAAATCAGTATTGTCTACCAACGAATTAATCGAGATAACACAAAAAGAAACCCCGTGGGTTTATGTGTATAAAGACGGAGTAGGAAAAAACGATATTATCACAAACGAACACCTAAAAAAATGGTTTGGGGGAATTTAAAGTGAATTGGCACGAATGGATAAAAGCTGTAATTCAGTATAAGGATACCTCAAAAGAAGATGTCGACAAATATGTTGAATTTCAAAATTGGGGTGAAGAGCTTCTTAAATTAAGAGAACGAAAACTTGACGTAATCGAGAAAGAACTTTTGGAGGTCATTAACGAAAACTTTGAACAAAATAAACAGATTGGTGACAGTTATGGACTTGTTCAAAGTGTTCTTCGTGAATTTGCTGAATACTTGGAGAAATTAGATAAGCAAAAGTATTCGCCGGTTATTGAAGATGTAGTTAAGGTTAACGATTTCATCGAGAATCAGGTTTGTATCTTGTTAGGAACTACTTCTGACGAAACTGGTAAAGACACTGTATCAAAGTCATATGAAATGGAAATTTCCCGATTAAGAGATACAGTTATTGCTTTGCGTGACGAGGTAAAAGAGCACGGGAAAGATATAAAAAATAACACAACATCAGTAATTATCAGCAATGTGGAAATTCTTGGTATATTTGTTGCCATAGCTTTTGCTCTTTTTGGTATTTTTAATTTGACGACAACGACCATATCCATAGCAAACTTAGATATATGCAGAATTATTTTTGTAGCTTCATTGTTGGGTTTAATACTATTCAACTTGCTATTTTTATTGTTGTATGCAATATCTAGATTTACCGATAAATCGATTGCAATGAATTGCTCTAAAACCAACAATAATGATGTACCATGTCAAAACTGTCAGAAACGCAAGCATCTTAAGTGGTGGTGTAAGTTAAAACACAAATTTACATATTTGTTTGTAATAAATGCAGTTTGTATTATTGGTATAGTTGGAACATTAATTATGCGTATTTGGTTTAAATGGTGATATGTAAACTAAAACAGCATTCCTATAATGTCTTAGTAGGCAAGTAGGAATGCTGTTCTTTTGTAATTGTTTATGATTGTTTTTTAACACAAATAGGGTTTATTCTCGTACACATATTCACGCAAAACTATTTCTTCTGCTCGGTTGCGAATACTGTTCATTTTCTGCACCCAAGCCATTTGGTCTGTTGCTTTTAGCTGTTCCGTAACGCCTTCTTGCTCTGCCATTTTTGTTATCATATCTTTTAGGCATTTATGGCAAGTTTCATCTATCTCCGCAAGGTGTTCAAACAGCTCGCCTTTCATAAAAAGAATTGTGTAATAGGATTTTTGATGTTCTTTCAAGAATATTTTTCTCAAATATCCGTACTTGCCGATATTGTATTTCTTTGTGTCAGGTATTGCTATATTTGGGATATAACAATCTCCGATTTTTGTGTATGTTCCGCCGTTCTGTTCAAATATTGATTTCATTGTAAAATCCTCCAAAATTTAATTTTCTACAATATCATATCAATCCGGCTGTATAACATATTTTTACCTTTCTTCCTTATCGTCATTTAACATCGTGTCACGCATTTTTTTATTTGGAGGTCTTCTTATGTTCAATTTCAAACATAATTCCTTTTCCGCATTGAAAAAACAGTCAGGGAATACTTTCTCAACCTTTGTACAGAAAGTTCTCTGCGAAACCGAAGAGCTTGTCCAAACATTTGACGGAAAGGATGTCGTGCTTTTTGTGACAGACAAAAGACTTATTTTCTTGAACTTTGCCGCTGAACACAACGCAACCGAAGACTTCTTTTTTGTCCCTTATTCACGGATTCGCCTTTACTCCGCAAATCTATCTGCACAGTCTTTTCAAAAAAGCACAATTCATTTGCAAATCCCTGATACTGATGTGGTTTCTCTTGAATTTACATACAATTCCGACGCAGAAAATCTTTGCAGGCTTTTGGCACAATTTTCTCAAAATATATAACTATAGCACACAAAAAGAGGCTGTAGGAAAATGAAAAAAAACGGTTCGGCGTGGAAACCGAACCCTACAAATTGTGTCACAAAAACGGGGTACAATATATGTAGGGGACGGGTTCCATCCCGTCCCGAAAACTTCATTTTCTTACAGCCCCAATTCTGTAAAAACCAATATTTCCCTATTCTTCTGTTTGGTTTTGTTCTATTAACTTTTCAAAATAAGCCTCAACTGCATAAGCATTTTCACGCTCAGCCATTTTCTTTTCGTCCTTTTTCACTCTTTCAGACTCGACAATGGTCACAAGATATAATTCCTCGCCCTCATAGCATTTCAACATTTCAGCCGTTTCGGGAATTTCGCTGAGCAAAATCTTGTTATCCACGGCCTCAGGATAAACCCTTGCAAAGAAATCCATAAAGGGCTTGTCCAGAATATAAAGGGCATAATCGTCCGCCGCAAGCTCAAGAGGAATTTTCTGCATCAATGCCTGAGACTGCTGATCCATCATTTCTGCTTCTATGTTGCCCACATAAAGCGGAATGAACACATCAATAGCCTCATTTCCGTCTATGTCCTTCAAAAGTGGGTCAAGGCTTTCTGCAAAAGCATCAACTGCTGTCTGGTCAACGGCTCTTGAAGAATAATACGCAATATCCAAATCATATGTCGGCTTGTTCACACACTGAACAACGCTCCATGCAACCAGCACCGTTCCAAGAGTACCAACCAGCACATGCCTGCTGTAATAATACCAGAAGTGCTTCATCCTCTCCTTAAAGGGAAGTCCCTTTATCATTTCTTTGGCTCTTCTGCCTTCGCTGTCCATTTTTTTCATCCTTCCGAAAACTTCATATTATAATATATTATATAACATATCACAAATTCAGGAATTTCGTCAAGTCATAGAAATAATTATTCATTATTTTTTTACATATGCAAAGGTACAAACAGCATCATCAGCATTTCGGAATTCCAGATAAAACCCCTTTTCAAGCTGCTTGCCGCGAACGCTGACGGTTTCTCCGACTTTGACCTCTTTTCGGTATTTCACGCACAACTCATTCAATTCACAATCTTCAGGCAGGTATTCAAGAAACTTTTCGATGGACTTCACGTTGTTGAAATGATTATTTGCATCAATATCCCGTGCCTCTACCGAAAATTCACCCAAATGAACCGTGTCCTTTTCGGGTAGAATTCTGTCAAAAGGAATTCCGTTGTCCTCTTCGCTCACGGATTCAAAGGCTGAAACATATGCCTCCGGAATACGGCTGACCTTTCGTATACTCGTATTGACCGCGAACCATATCCCTGTAGCAATCACCTTGCATTCTCCATCCTGATGTATTTCATATTTTCTTGCCGCCTCGCAGCGTCCTACATTCATTATCCCTGTTTTCACCACAACCTCTGCATCCAAAAGCTTGTTGAGAAATTTCACCCTCCAGCCTGACAAAAGAAGAGCTGTGCCATACTCGCACAGCCTTTCTTCATCTATTCCGGCATATGTTGCGTGAGCAAAGGATATGTCCTGAAGGAGATTCATCACCGCTCCTGTTTTGAAGCATCTGTTTTTGTCAATATCACTGAATCTGGATTCATATTTCTTTTCAAACATATCTTTGTCATGCACCGATTTTTCTGAATTTGTTGTATCTTTCGTCAAGAAGCTCTTTTTCCGAAAGCTTTTTCTTTTCCGCTATCTGGGTTGTCAGGTAATCCTTCAGTTCCGCCGCAATTTCATCCACCGTGCGATTTGTCTCGCTTATGATTTTTTCAATTACGCCAAATTCAAAGAGATTTTCAGCCGTAAATTTCAATGCCTCTGCCGCTTCGGGAGCTTTTGCCGCATCCTTCCAGAGAATTGTAGCACAAGCTTCAGGAGAAATAACCGAATAAATAGCATTTTCAAGCATTACCACAGTATTTCCGACACCGAGCGCCAAAGCACCACCGCTGCCGCCTTCACCTACAACAACCGAAATAACCGGAGTTTTAAGTGTCATCATTTCATAAAGATTCTCTGCAATAGCTTCACCCTGACCTCTTTCCTCGGCTTCAATGCCGGGATAAGCGCCTGAGCTTCCGATAAAGCAAAGAACAGGCCTATGGAATTTTTCCGCTTCCTTCATAAGACGAAGAGCCTTCCGATAACCCTCCGGAGTGGGACAACCAAATTTTCTTCTCATTCTGTCTTCGATTGTGTCACCTCGTTCCATAGCAACAACCGTAACAGGCTCACCATTCAAAAAGCCGACACCGCTAAAGATTGCAGGGTCATCACCAAATCTGCGGTCGCCGTGCAGTTCAATGAAATCATCAATCAACAGCTTCATATATCCGCCGGCTGAAGGTCTCTGGCTGCCTCTTGCGGCACGGGCTCTGTCATAAGCTTTTATTTCTGTGTTTCCCATTATACCGCACCTCCGACCCTATGTATTTTGAGAAGCTTTGAAAGGGTTTCTTTCATATTCTTTCTCTCCACGATTGCATCAACAAAACCGTGTTCAAGCATAAACTCTGCACGCTGAAAGCCTTCGGGAAGCTTTTTTCCCGTTGTCTGTTCAATAACTCTCGCTCCCGCAAAGCCAACAAGAGCCTTTGGTTCTGAAATAATAATATCACCAAGCATAGCAAAGCTTGCAGTAACACCGCCTGTTGTGGGGTCAGTGAGAACCGTAATATAAAGTCCGCCGTTGTCGCTGTGACGTTTCACCGCTCCGCTTACCTTTGCCATCTGCATAAGAGACAGAATTCCCTCCTGCATTCTTGCACCGCCCGAGGTTGTAAAACCAATTACGGGGAGATTTTCTTCTGTTGCTTTTTCAAAAAGACGTGTAATCTTTTCGCCCACAACAGTTCCCATACTTCCCATCATAAAGCTTGAATCCATAACAAAAACAGCACATTTGTGACCCTCAACCATTCCGATTCCGCACACAACGCCCTCATTGAGACCGCTTGCTGTCTTTGCTTTTTCGAGCTTTTCCTCGTATTCGGGAAAATCTATGATATTACGGCTTTGAAGCTCGCCGTAAAGCTCCGTAAAGCTGTTTTCATCAACAGTTATACCAAGCCTTTCCCAAGCTCTCATTCTCATATATGTACCGCATTCGGGACAAACCATATTGTTTTCCGCAAGGGCAGAATATTTGAAAGTCCCGCCGCATTTTTTGCAGCTTCTTTCTTCATCAGCCTTGCTGTCAGCTTTCCCGAAGCCGAATAGCTTTTTCAAATTCATATATACACCTCCGCACCTGTATCAGCCTTTGATTGCAAAGGAAAATTCAGCACTTACGCAAAGCTTTCCGTCCACGTATCCGTTTCCCTTTGCAAAATAGAAGGGTGCCATAACTCTTGTTATTTCGCACTTTGTCTCAAATACGTCACCGGGCTTCACGGGTTTCTTGAACTTCACCTTGTCAAGTCCCGTAAAAAACGGAAGCTCACCGCTTTTTATTGTATCCTCAAGGCAAACGCATACAGATTGAGCAAGTATTTCACACAGAATAACACCCGGCACAACGGGATTTCCGGGGAAGTGACCCCTCAGGAAGAATTCCTCGCCCGTAATCAACTTTTTTCCGCAAGCCACACCGTCATTGAGCTCTACCTCATCAAGAAGGAGCATATCATCACGATGCGGAAGTATGTTTTTTATTTCTTCTTTGTTCATATTCCGCTCCTCAAATTTTTGCGAAAGCTACGCAAGCGTTGTGACCGCCAAAGCCCAGAGATGTTGACATAGCAAGGTCAACCTCGGTCTTCTTTGCGGTATTGGGTGTATAGTCAAGGTCACATTCCTCATCCGCTTCAGCGTAACCGATTGTGGGAGGAATAATATTTTCGTTGAGAGCAAGAATTGCTGCAATTCCTTCAACAGCACCTGCCGCACCGAGAAGATGTCCTGTCATAGACTTTGTTGAGCTGACGTGAACCTTGTATGCATCTTCACCGAATGCGTTCTTGATTGCTCTGGTCTCTGTTTTGTCGTTGAGCGGAGTGCTTGTTCCGTGAGCATTGATGTAAACCTTTTCCGCATCAAATGTTCTTCCGGTCTCCTTGAGACAATCAGAAATTGCTCTGCCTGAGCTTTCAGCCGAATCGTCGGGAGCTGTCACGTGAAATGCATCACAGGTACTGCCGTAGCCCACAACTTCAGCGTATATCTTTGCACCTCTTGCCTTTGCGTGCTCGTATTCTTCAACAATCAAAGCACCGGCGCCCTCGCCCATAACAAAACCGCCTCTTCTCTTGTCAAAAGGAATTGAAGCAGTCTTGGGGTCTTCGCTTTCAGAAAGAGCCATACAGTTCATAAAAGCCGCAACAGCCATTTCGTTTATGCTGGCTTCAACACCTCCGGCAATGATAGCATCGGCATAACCGCCCTTTATGGCGCGGAAAGCTTCACCTATTGCCGTAGTTCCCGTAGCACAGGCTGTGCTGACAGAAATACAAGGACCTTTTGCACCAAACTTTATCGCAATGTTACCTGCGCCCATATTCGCAATCATTTTGGGGATAAAAAGAGGCGAAACACGCAAAGGGCCACGGTTAATCATATTGTTGTGTTCAGCAATGAAGGTATCAAAGCCGCCTATGCCCGAACCGTAGTACACACCAAAGCGTTCAGGTGCCACATTATTCTCAATACCGCTGTCCGCAACAGCCATAGATGCCGCCGCAACCGCATATTGAACAAACTTGTCACTTCTTCTTACCTCAGCCTTCTCCATATAAGGCGTAGGGTCAAAATCACGGATTTCCGCCGCAACCTTAACTCTGTATTCCGAGGTATCAAACTTGCTTATATAGTCAATACCGCTTTTTCCGTTTTTCAGGCTTTCCCAAAAGGTATCAACATTACATCCGACAGGTGTCACAGCACCCATACCTGTTATAACTACTCGTTTCATATAAAAACCTCCTTACATTGCTATGCCGCCGTCAACACGTATAACTTCGCCCGTTATATAATCTGACATATCACTCGCAAGAAACGCCGCAACATTTGCAACATCCTCGGGAGTTCCCAGTTTTTTCATAGGAATTGACGCAAGATATGCTTCTGTGTCAAGGTCTTTGGTCATATCCGTTTGAATAAATCCGGGAGCAATAGCGTTACAGCAAACATTTTTTCCGCTCAGCTCTTTGGCAACAGCTTTTGTCAAGCCGATAACTCCTGCTTTTGATGCGGAATAATTTGCCTGACCCGGAAGACCGATAAGTCCCGAAATTGAAGAAATATTGATAATCTTTCCGTACTTTTTCTTTATGAAGGTTCTTCCGCAAGCCTTTATCATATTAAAGCAGCCCTTGAGATTTGTGTCAATAACCGCATCAAAGTCCGACTCCTCCATCATAACAAGAAGGTTGTCACGAGTGATACCTGCATTGTTCACAAGAATATCAATAACACCAAATTCATCGAGTATACTCTTTACGGTTTCCTTGCACTTTTCGCCATTTGTTACGTCACAAAGATAGGCTTTTGCTTTCACGCCCAGTTCTTCGATACTTTTTCTTGTAGCCTCTGCCACATCAGGATTTCCGTAATCAATAATCGCAATATCAGCCCCCAGAGCCGCAAACTTCCGTGCAATAGCCGCACCTATACCTCTTGATGCACCGGTTATGACCGCTGTTCTTCCTTTAAGCATTGTTTCTTACCTCCCGAACTGTTTCCGCAAGAGTTTCAGCATTCTCAACAGAATAAACATTTACATCCTTGGAAATCTTTTTTATGAGACCGCACAAGGTTTTTCCGGGACCTACCTCAATAAAATCCGTAAACCCGTCAGCAATCATATTTTCAATAGTCTTCTGCCAAAGAACAGGACTTTTCATCTGCATTTTCAGGCTTTCACGAACCGAATTCCCGTAAGGCTGAGCTGTATAGTTTGCATACACGGGAATTTCGGGAGTGCTTATATCATAGCATTCAAGCTCTGTGCCGAATTTTTCAGCCGCATCTTCCATAAAGGGAGAATGAAATGCCGCACTTACAGCAAGAGGTATCACTCTTCCGCCAAGCTCTTTTACCTTTTCACCAAAGGCATCCACACTTGTTTTCAAGCCCGAAACAACTGTCTGTCCGGGTGAATTGAAGTTTACGGCATAAAGCTTTTCAAATTCCGCCGCAGTTGTTGAAACAGTTTCCGCATCCAGCTTGAGAACTGCACACATAGCAGTTTCAGCAGATGCATCTGCCGCCTCGTTCATCAACTCACCGCGTTTTGAAACGATTTTGAAGCCATCTTCATAAGAATACGCCTTTGCATAGGCAAGAGCGCCGATTTCGCCAAGAGAAAAGCCCGCAACGCCATCAGCAAAAATCTCCCTCTCATTGAGGGAAAGTGCCGCCGCAAGCTCAACCAGATACATACAAGGCTGAGTGTTTTTTGTAAGCTTCAGTTCCTCGTCACTTCCTGAAAAGGATTGCTCCATAGTCCCGGGTCTGTATTGCTCCGCCATATCATAAATCATTTTTGCCGAGCCGCCCAGGTCATAAAGTGACTTGCCCATACCGCTGTACTGAGAGCCCTGTCCTGAAAAAACAAATGCTATTTTACCCATTTTCCTGCTCCATTCAATATATTTTCAGCCTCCAAGAATATATCCGTAATAATCTCAGCGGCACTCTGTTCCTTGTTTACCATACCCGAAATCTGTCCTGCAAGGAAGCAACCCTTTTTCTCGTCACCGTCAACAACAGCTGCTCTAAGTGAGCCTACTGCCATCATTTCCAGCTCCTCATCGGATATATCGGAATATTCCGCTTTTGCATAACCTCTTGAAAAAGGACTTTTGAGACTTCTCACGGGATGACCAAGTCTCTTCCCCGTAACAATTGTTGCACCATCCGATGCTTTGATAAGCTTTTCCTTGTACACAGGGCTTATGTTGCACTCAAAAGCAGCAAGAAATCTTGTTCCTACCTGAATTCCCTGAGCGCCCAGCATAAATGCCGCAGCAAGACCTCTTCCGTCAGCAATACCGCCTGCGGCAATAACCGGAATATCCACAGCATCACAAACCTGAGGAATAAGAGCCATAGTTGTCATATCCCCCACGTGACCGCCCGATTCACCGCCTTCGGCAATAATCGCATCAGCACCTGCTCTCACCATAAGCTTCGCAAGGGCCGAGGAAGCAACAACGGGAATAACCTTTATTCCGGCTTCCTTCCAGAGAGGTATGTATCTGTCAGGGTTTCCTGCACCCGTCGTTACTGCGGCAACTCTTTTTTTTGCAAGAAGCTCCGCAATCTGTCCAATATTATCACCCATAAGCATAATATTCACGCCAAAGGGCTTGTCGGTCAGGGATGCCGCAAGGTCAAGCTGTTCTTCCAGCCACTGGACGTTACCGTTTGCGGCGGAAATAATACCAAGTCCGCCGCCATTTGATACCGCCGCCGCAAGCCTTGCGTCGGAAATATGTGCCATACCACCCTGAAGAATGGGATATTCAATCCCGAGCATTTCACAAATTGGTGTATAAATCATTTTTCTTCAACCTTTTTAGTTCTTCTTTGAATCAATGTAATCAGCAAGATCCTTTACAGTTGCACCGATTTCGCCCTGCTTGATTTCAACGCCAAACTCGTCTTCGATTTCCATAAGAATTTCAACTGTGTCAAGAGAGTCTGCATCAAGGTCCTGGAAAGTTGTTGTGTCTGTGATTTCACTTACCTCGATTTCAAGATGTTCTGCTACAAGTTCCTTAATTTTTTCAATAGTCATAATAATTTCCTCCAAAAATTTTTTTATATATTAATTTTATTTTTTTACCATTTTATTATGCAAGCGGCACTGGAAAGACCACCGCCAAAGGCAGACATAGCAACAATGTCTCCCCGCTTCACTCTGCCTGACTTGTTCAGCTCATCAAGAGCAATTGCAACACTGGCGGCAGAAGTATTTCCGTAACGTTCGATATTTACCACAAACTTTTCCTTCGGGATTTTCAACCGTTTCGAAGCAAAATCAATTATTCTGATATTCGCCTGATGAGGAACAACGTGGTCAATATCTTCAAGCCTCAGCCCTGCCTCCTCGGTTACAAGCTTCACATCGTCAGTCATTTTGCTGACCGCAAATTTGAAAGTCTCCTGACCATCCATAAAGGCGTAAGGTTTTTTCTTTTCCCCCTCAAAGAAAGGTGAATCTCCGCCGTAAGAGGGAATTTCAATAACCTCATTACTGCCCGAAGTAAAGAGCTTTGACGCCAGATACCCGTCACCGGGTGTTACAACAGCCGCTCCTGCACCATCACCGAAAATAACACATGTGCTGCGGTCGGTCCAGTCAATAATCTTGCTCATTCTCTCCGCTCCGATAACAATTGCATTTCTTATGCCGCCACGCATAATATATGACACAGCCGTATCAAGAGCAAACAAAAAGCCGCTGCAAGCTGAATTGATGTCAAAGGCAGGACAAGAAGCACCTATTGCCGCCTGAACAGAACCTGCAACCGTTGGAGATACGGAATCTGCCGAAACGGATGCCGCTATAATCAAATCGACCTCTTCTGCAGAAATACCCGCGGACTCAAGAGCCTCTTTGGCTGCGTAAATTGCAAAATCTGCGGCAGTTTCGTTCACAGAAATGTGACGCTCCTTCACTCCCACACGCTGAACAATCCATTCATCCGATGTATCTACAAGTTTGGTCAGGTCGTCGTTTGTAACTATCTTTTCAGGTACATATGACCCTGTTCCGAGGATTTTTATTGCCATTTCACATTTTCCTTTCATCGGCACACTGTGTGCTGATATATTTTTAAAGGAAACTTAATTCCTTTTTGTCGTTTTAGCACAGTGTGTGCTGTTATTTTTTTTACAGAGCAAGCTCTGTAAAAGTTATTTTACGCTTTCATTCCTTCAATCAGAAAGCCCATACTGTACCTGAAATATTCTGCCGCTTCCTCCTTGGGAAGATTTCGTGCAACAGCGTCAGCATTGAAGCCCTTGACAAAGCACCAGATTGAATAACTCATAATCTTCGAATTAATATCTTTTTTCACATAACCTATGGACTTTGCGTAATCAATTATTTTTTCAATTTCCTTTGTCCACCAATCAAAATTCTCTTCAAGAACCGAATCATTTTCAAAAACAAACTGATAAAACTCTCTTTTCAATTCGTAAGAAAGCATAAGGGTTTTTTCAATAATCAAAATAACCTGCTCGAAAAAATCCCGTTCCGGCTCGAAGCTGATAACAGCACTTTCACGTATTTCAAGAATTATTCTCCTATAAACAATCTCGAGCACATCCCCGATATTGTGGAAACGGTTATAAAACACTCGGTTCGTAATACCAAGCTCCTGAAGAATTTTTCTCACCGTAACATTGTGTGCACCTTTGGAGGTCACCAGTCGTTCGGCAGTCTCAATAATTTTTTCTGACATTTCATCTGAGATCAGCTTGTGCTCCTTCTCTGCCACAAAAAACACCTCCAAAAATCCAGCACACCGTGTGCTACAAATTATTCTACCACAACTTACCAAAAATGTCAAGCAATTTGTTTCAATATTTGCAATTGAACCAAAAAAACCAAAATATCTTTCATCAAAAAAAGGGCCTGTATCAAAATGAAAAAAGAGCGGTTCGGCGTGGAAAACGAACCCTACAAATTGTATCACAAAAAAAACGTGTTTACAATATATGTAGGGGACGGGTTCCATCCCGTCCCGGAAATTTCATTTTGATACAGCCCCAAAATATTTACAGAAGGTCTGCCATATCAAGAATAAGTCTCTCCGTCTTTTCCCATCCGAGACAGGGGTCTGTAATGGATTTTCCATAAACACACTCACCGATTTTCTGAGCACCGTCTTCAATATAACTTTCAATCATAAAGCCCTTCACAAGCTTCTTCACATCCTTGTCATGGCGACAGCTGTGAAGAACTTCTTTTGCAATTCTGATTTGTTCCAGATACTTCTTTCCGGAATTTGCATGGTTTGTATCCACAATAACACCCGGATTCTGCAAGTCAGTTTTCGCATAAGTCTCACAAAGATGCACAAGGTCTTCATAATGATAGTTCGGCAAGGACTGTCCGTGCTTGTTCACGTAGCCTCGCAGTATAGCATGAGCCATGGGGTTTCCCTGAGAATGAACCTCCCAGCCACGATAAATAAAGGTGTGCTTGTGCTGTGCAGCCGTAATGGAATTCATCATAACAGAAATGTCTCCGCTTGTGGGGTTTTTCATTCCCACAGGAATATCAAGACCGCTTGATGTCAGTCTGTGCTGCTGATTTTCAACACTTCTTGCACCGATTGCCACATAAGCAAGAATATCGCTGAGGTATCTGTAATTTTCAGGATAAAGCATTTCGTCCGCACAAGAAAAGCCTGTTTCCGTAAGAGCACGAATATGCATTTGTCTTATTGCAACAATACCCTTGTACATATCAGGTTTATCATTTGGGTCAGGCTGATGAAGCATACCCTTGTATCCGTCGCCCGTTGTTCTGGGCTTGTTTGTATAAATACGGGGAATTATAAGGATTTTTTCTTCAACCTTCTCCTGAACATCACGGAGACGAAGAATATAGTCAATAACACTGTCCTCATTATCCGCAGAACAAGGTCCGATTATAAGAGCAATTCTGTCAGACTTGCCTGTGAAAATATCCTGTATTTCAATGGCACGTTTTTCTATAATATTTTGAAGCTCTGCCGTAATTGGATAAAGCTCCTTCACTTCCATAGGTATAGGAAGCTTTCTTTCAAAAATCATATTCATAAGTTTCGCCTTCCTTCAATTAGATGTACTAATTATATAACGTTTGGCTTCGATAGTCAAGAAGCATTTGTAAAAACAAAAGAAAAATCCGTTCTTCCCTGAAAAACGGACTTTCTGTAATTTACTTTTCCAATCTGTAGCCCATTTTTATAATCAGCCTGAGTGTTTCGGTCGCTGTTTTTCTGTCATAGTCCTTCTCTTTTTCAGGCAGCTCATCATAAGGCACGAGGCACGGTGTTTCTTTTTTTCTGTCGTTGCGTTCAGTGCCGTATTTCCAGCCTTCGGCAATCCTGCCTTCCGCCCATACCTCATGAACGTGCTTTGCAATTTTTTCCATAAGCTCCATTAGCTCTCCATCCAGTTCAATATCCTTGGTGTCAATCGGTTCAGGCTTGTACATAATCTCTCTCCTCACAACAAATTTCCTTCATATTATACTTCGTCACAAAAACAAAGATTCCTTCAATGCAGAAAAAAAGGTTTTTTTCAACCCCAGCATTTGCAACAGAACCGAAAAAAGCCCCCGCATCCTTCGATACGGGGGCTTGAATAAACATAAACGTTTTAGACGAAATTACTCAATGATTTCTGTAACAACGCCTGAACCAACTGTACGTCCACCTTCACGGATAGCGAAACGAAGACCTTCTTCAACAGCGATTGTTGTTGTAAGTTCAACAGTCATTGTAACGTTATCACCGGGCATACACATTTCTGTACCTTCAGGAAGGTTAACTACACCAGTAACGTCAGTTGTTCTGAAGTAGAACTGGGGTCTGTAGTTTGTGAAGAAGGGAGTATGACGTCCGCCTTCTTCCTTTGTCAGTACGTAAACTTCACCCTTGAACTTTGTGTGAGGATGAATTGTACCGGGCTTTGCAAGAACCTGTCCTCTTTCGATTTCATTTCTCTGAACACCACGGAGAAGAGCACCGATGTTGTCACCAGCTTCAGCCTGATCAAGAAGCTTTCTGAACATTTCGATACCTGTAACAACAACCTTACGTGATTCGTCAGAAAGACCAACGATTTCAACTTCGTCAGAAAGGTTGAGTGTACCTCTTTCAACTCTACCTGTAGCAACTGTACCACGACCTGTGATTGAGAATACGTCTTCCACGGGCATAAGGAAGGGAAGATCACTCTTTCTTTCAGGTGTAGGAATGTAGCTGTCAACAGCGTCCATAAGTTCCTTGATGCAAGCATACTCGGGAGCTGAAGGATCTGTTGAATCAGATTCGAGAACTGCAAGACCTGAACCCTTTACGATCGGGATTTCATCACCGGGGAATTCGTATTCAGAGAGAAGGTCACGGATTTCCATTTCAACGAGTTCGAGAAGCTCGGGATCGTCAACCTGGTCAACCTTGTTCATGAAAACAACAATCTTCGGAACGCCAACCTGACGTGAAAGAAGGATGTGTTCTCTTGTCTGGGGCATAGGACCATCAGCAGAAGAAACAACAAGGATAGCACCGTCCATCTGAGCAGCACCTGTGATCATGTTCTTAACGTAGTCAGCATGTCCGGGGCAGTCAACGTGTGCATAGTGACGTGCTTCTGTTTCATATTCAACGTGAGCTGTAGAGATAGTGATACCTCTTTCTCTTTCCTCAGGAGCCTTATCGATCATATCGTAAGCTTCGTACTGAGCCTTACCATCCATAGCAAGCACCTTTGTGATTGCAGCAGTAAGAGTTGTTTTACCATGGTCAACGTGGCCGATTGTACCAATGTTAACATGGGGTTTGGTTCTTTCATATTTAGCTTTTGCCATTTTAAATTCGTCCTAACTTGGATAAGTTAATTAATTTACTAATTATTGTACTACAAATCTCACAGTTTTTCAATAGCTTTTTTGAAAAAAGTTAGAAAAAACTGCACAATTATTCACTCTTTGCTCTGTCACTGATAATCTTATCCTGAACAGACTTGGGAACTTCACTGTAGTGTGAAGGTTCCATAGAGTACTGACCACGACCCTGTGTTCCGCTACGGAGAACGGTTGCATAACCGAACATTTCGGAAAGAGGAACGTCAGCAGTAACCTGTGTAACACCGCCGCTACGTGATTCCTGACACTTGATCATACCACGTCTGGAGCTAAGGTCACCGATAACAAAACCGAGGTAGTCATCAGGAGTGATAACATTAACAAGCATAATAGGTTCTTTGAGAACGGGGTCTGACTTTCTCATAGCTTCCTTGAATGCCATAGAAGCAGCAATCTTAAACGCCATTTCAGAAGAGTCAACTTCGTGGTAAGAACCATCATAGAGTGTAGCCTTCAGGTCAACAACGTTGTAGCCTGCAAGCACACCATTGAGCATAGCACTCTGGATACCTGCATCAACAGCGGGAATGTATTCCTTCGGAACAGCACCACCCACAACCTTGTTTTCAAAGATATAACCTGCACCTTCTTCCAGGGGCTCGAACTTAACAAGTACGTGACCGTACTGACCCTTACCACCTGACTGACGTGCATACTTGTGGTCAACATCAACTTCCTTGCGGAATGCTTCACGGTAAGATACCTGGGGCTGACCAACGTTTGCTTCTACTTTGAATTCGCGAAGGAGACGGTCAACAATAATTTCAAGGTGAAGCTCACCCATACCTGCAATGATTGTCTGACCTGTTTCTTCGTCAGTATATGTCTTGAATGTGGGATCTTCTTCTGCAAGCTTTGCAAGAGCAATACCCATCTTTTCCTGACCTGCCTTTGTCTTGGGTTCAATCGCAACACGGATAACAGGTTCAGGGAAGTTCATTGATTCAAGAATAATAGGATGCTTTTCATCACAAAGAGTTTCACCTGTTGTTGTATTCTGGAGACCAACTGCAGCTGCAATGTCACCTGAATAAACGATATCAAGGTCTTCTCTGTGGTTTGCGTGCATCTGAAGGATTCTACCCATACGTTCTCTCTTTCCTTTGCAGGAGTTGAGTACGTGCGAACCCTTTTCAAGTGTACCTGAATATACACGGAAGAAGCAAATCTTTCCAACAAACGGGTCTGTTGCAATCTTGAACGCAAGAGCTGCAAAAGGAGCATCGTCAGATGAAGGTCTTTCGTCTTCTTCTTCAGTATCAGGATTTACACCCTTGATGTTAGGAACATCTGTAGGTGCGGGCATATATTCAATAACTGCATCAAGAAGCAGCTGAACACCCTTGTTTCTGTACGCTGTTCCACAAAGAACAGGTACGATTTCGTTATTGATTGTAGCTTTACGGAGAGCCGCTTTAAGCTCATCAACAGTAATCTCTTCACCGCCGAAATACTTTTCAAGAAGGTCTTCGTCAGTTTCGCAGATTGCTTCAACCATCTTTTCACGATATTCCTGAGCCTTGTCCATCATATCGGCAGGAATAGCGTCCTTGTGATAGCTGTTGCCGAGTTCATCATCATAAATCTCGGCTTCCATATTCATAAGGTCAATAATACCAACAAATGTATCTTCAGCACCGATAGGAAGCTGAATGGGAACACCGTTTGCATTGAGTCTCTCATGAATCATATTTACTACGTTATAGAAGTCAGCACCCATAATATCCATTTTGTTAACGAATATCATACGGGGAACCTTGTATTCGTCAGCCTGACGCCAAACTGTTTCTGACTGGGGTTCAACACCGCCCTTAGCGCACATAACAGTAACAGAACCGTCAAGAACTCTCAGCGAACGCTGAACTTCAACAGTAAAGTCAACGTGTCCGGGAGTATCAATGATGTTGATTCTGTGCTTTTTGCCCGCATAAGGACCTTCCTTGGGTTCCCAGAAGCAGGTTGTTGCAGCAGAGGTAATTGTGATACCACGCTCCTGTTCCTGAGCCATCCAGTCCATAGTAGCGCCGCCTTCGTGGGTTTCACCAAGCTTGTGGTTGATACCTGTGTAATACAAGATACGTTCTGTTGTAGTAGTCTTACCGGCATCAATGTGAGCCATGATACCAATGTTTCTTGTTCTTTCAAGCGAATACGCTCTGGCCATAGTAACTCCTTTCAACACATAAAACGTGTTAGTCTAAATCAAAAATTGGCATTCCACCTTAATGTAGTGCAAAGAAATTTGCTTTAGATTTGGCAGATGTGAGGTGCAAAAACAACGGAGCGTATATGATATACGTGAGTATGTTTCTGTACCGAGCAACGCTGCCAAAGATGAAGTGAATTTCGAAGCAAAATTACCAGCGGAAATGAGCAAACGCCTTGTTCGCTTCTGCCATCTTGTGTGTGTCTTCTTTCTTTTTGAAAGCACCGCCTGTGCTGTTGATTGCATCCATAAGCTCGTTTGCAAGTCTTTCAGCCATTGTTCTTTCGCTTCTCTGTCTTGCATAGAGTGTGATCCATCTGAGACCCAGTGTTTCGCGTCTTTCGGCTCTAACTTCGATCGGAACCTGATAGTTAGCACCACCGACACGTCTCGCTTTAACCTCGAGTACGGGCATAACGGCATTCATAGCTTCTTCAAAAACTTCAACGGGATCTTTGCCTGTCTTTTCCTTTATGATTTCGAAAGCATCATAAACGATAGCCTGAGCAACACCCTTCTTGCCGTCGAGCATAATATTGTTGATAAGACGAGTAACAGTCTTACTGTTGTACATAGGATCCGGCAACACGTCACGACGTGCAATATGTCCTTTTCTTGGCACTTATCTTCCCTCCATTTCTTTGTGGTTAATCATATCCACAAGGTACTCAATACCCAATAGGATACTGCTAGCGCTGTAATACTATTACTCAAATATATATAAAATAGTAATACGCACTATAAAATAAACTTCTTTCTTAAAATTTTGCCTTACTTAGCATCTTTCGGTCTCTTCGCACCGTACTTTGATCTTGACTGGTTACGCTTCTGAACGCCCTGTGTATCAAGAGTACCACGGATAATGTGATAACGTACACCAGGGAGGTCCTTAACTCTACCGCCACGAATAAGCACTACGCTATGTTCCTGGAGATTGTGACCAATACCGGGAATGTAAGCAGAAACTTCGATACCGTTTGTAAGACGAACTCTGGCAACCTTACGGAGCGCTGAGTTAGGCTTTTTGGGTGTCATTGTTCTAACAGATGTACAAACACCTCTCTTCTGCGGTGAATCCTGATCTGTGTACTTCTTCTTGATGGTATTGAAACCCTTGAGAAGAGCAGGAGCAGTAGATTTCTTTTCCGCAGTCTGTCTGCCTTTCTTAACTAACTGGTTGAATGTTGGCAATTATTTCACCTCC
>SVKC01000021.1 GCA_015068655.1 Oscillospiraceae bacterium | reverse complement strand
CCGCACTTCTCGTTACAGCCTTTTGCTTGTTTTTTCAGAGCGGCTTCAATTTTTCACTCATCCTTGTCTCTGCATTTCTTCTTCAGAATCTGAGTACAGAACAAAAATTGCTTTCACACATAGCACTTCGTGAAATTCTCGAAAATCCCACAAAACTCAAAGAAAGAACCCTTCTCCCCGCAAAAACCTTCTGTGCATCGGAAACCGCATCCGCTTCCGTTTTGTTGAAGCTTTTGAGCTATGATTATTTCTGTATCATAAACGTCATTGACGAAAACAATCATATAACCAATATTCTCACCGAAACACATATCCTTGAGCATATCACCAGGTATGGCATAAGAATAAAGCTCTCTGACATAAAAGACTAGTCTTCCCCAAAATACTTTGCCGCCTCGTCACCGTAAAGAAGCAAACATCTAAGCAGCTTTACCAATTTTGGATTGTCATTCTTTTCTATTTGATTTGCTGCATAATCCTTCACGCTGTACAAATCTATATCGCTGTACCTGTAAACATTATTCTTTTTTGTATAGACACGGGCATAGACAGGCTCGAATATTTCACTTGCCGCGATATTCTTCAACGAAAACACCTTGTATTTGCCGTTCTCTGTGTAATCCCTGACAACTGAGGACTGTGTTCCCATAATATGCTTTTCCGTATCAGCAAAAGCTTCCTTAGTCCAGAACAAAACCCCCGTTTCATCAACTTCTTCATCGGAAGAAACATAATAATTCAGCGTAATATCACCTTCAAGAATCAGGGTTTTGCCCGCAATTCTTGAAATACACTTTTCATTTGTGTTTTCCTCTGCCAAAGCTTTTGCATCGCTCAGATACACCTTCGTAAAATCCATAGCACGGTCGCCATCAGACATCCACTCATTCTGATTTACAGGGCTATACTCCGAACCGAAATACTCCTGTGCCGCTGCTCCATAATTCAAAAGCCGAACAAGCAAAGGTCTCAACTTTTCATCCCGGTTCATATTCTCCGCATAAGCCGTTACGCTGTACGGATATTCAGGATTATCCGTATATATTTTCCTCCCCGTTGCATCGGTCGCAACCAATCTTGCATATATATCCTGTCCCATATCCTTTGCGGCAATATTTTCATACACAAATCTATAACCATTTGAATCCTTGCCACTATATGAAACTATTCTGTGTGCTGTTTTTTCTGTATACTCTACCTGAGGTGAATCCCAGAAAAGCATTTTCACATCCAAAATATCAATACCGCTTACCGTAGCATAGAAAACTATGGACAAAGCACCACGCATATCAAGCATACGCGAAGTAATAAGCAGAATCGTACCTTCCGAAACTACCACTTTTTCACCGCTTTCAGCTTCGCAAAGAATCCTTCCTTTACCGACATTACTGTTCATATGCGAAAGAATTTCTCCGTCCCAGGAAAAAAGCTGTATGCTGTCATCAGGTCGTGCACCGGAATGGAGAATGTTCACTGAAGCCTTTTGCCCCGACACAACAGCTTCGCCCTTTTCGTTGCGTAAAGAAAAGCTTATCTCATACCTTGCCTTTTCAGCCTTTGAAAGAAGCTTCGCATCAAGCATATAATTCTTTTCAACAGTTAAACAAACCCCATTAACCTCATCCGACAGCTCGTTTATATACTCCTTCGAAAAAGTCAATGCTGCAAAGTCTGTAACAACTTCCACATCAGGCACATTGCGAAGGGATGCCGCCGTTTTCACAATATCTGTAATGTTGAGCTTGACGGATTTTTTTACTGTATCACCGCTTGAAGTTGCACGAACAGTATATTTTTTTATGCTTTCTCGGTCTTCATCAAGCTCAGCCGAAACATCAGCCTTTGCACTTCCGTTGTTCGTAACCTCTTCTACCGCCGGAAGCTTCTCTCCAACAACCCAAAGACCATCTTTTGTGCTCAAACCATATATATCAGTCAAAAACTCAGAAACATCACTCTGAAAGCTTCCGCCGAAAATCTTTACATTCTCTTTGCTTTCCGCTTCAACGCTTCCATAAACCGTTCCACCGAATATTTCAGCCTTGCTTTCACTATCTACAAACAGTGCTCCCGTTGTGCCGTAATAAAGTCTTCCGTCATCCAGCGTACCGCTGTATCTTATTACACCATCAGTCATACGAAGGCTTCCGCCGTCCGTAACCGACAAAGGAAGTTCTGTTTCATCCATTATCCCTGCCTGAGACTGTGCTGAAAATATACCGTTTTCCACAACAAGACTTCCGCCCTGAACAGAAACAGCATACTGAACTCCGTCCACAACACCCTTTTTGTCTGCCGAGGAATCTACAATAGTCAACGAACTACCCTTTGGAACAATTATCAAAGCATTGTCATTCTGTTCACTGCCTGCAAACTGGGTAATAAAATAACCGTTCAGGTCAATAGTTACCGCTCCGTCAACAACTATTGATGAAGCCAAATTGTTGACCGCATTGAGAGTAATACCACCGGACAGTTTTACATCATCCGACAACACAATGATTCCGCCAAGCCCCTTGTAATTAATGTAGTTTGCGGCACCCGACAAATCACCCTCATACAAAACATCCGACAAACCTATTTCCCCGACGGATAAAAACTTTGTATTATCATAGACCTTTACGGTTTTCTGCACCTCTTCTGCCATAACAACCACAGAAGAAAGCATCCCGACCGCAAATATAATAGTAAGAATCAAGCAATGTACTCTTCTCATTCAAAAACCTCCGATTAATCATCCGACCTGACAACGAGGATGTTTCCTGATTCGAAGGAAATCTCACCACATTTTTCTCCATCGAAGCAATTGCTGCTCGCCTGTACCTCGCCGCAAACCAGATTCATATTTTCAGCCTCATAACAAAGACCTTTGACTGAAAAATTCTTCACGTCTCCCCCAAACGGAAAGAACGAGATATATTTCCTTCCATTCGGAAAAACAGTGAAGCTTTTGTTTTCCATTGTTATTTCATTGTTTTCGTTAATCAAAAAACCTTTTGCTCCGTGCTCCATAATTTTTTTAAGCAAGCAAAAATGTGAAAACTCATGGTCAAGCCGACCTCCCAGAGCGCCGAGAATTATTATTTCCTCACAGCCCCGTGCCAATGCCTCCATAACCGCAAGGTCGGTGTCGGTATTATCCTTCTGTACAGGAAAAGTCATTATTTCCTTTGCAACAACATTTTTAGAAACCAGAGAATCTCCGTCACCAATCCACAAATCAGGCACAAGTCCAAGCTTTTTGGCATGAGAATATCCGCCGTCTGCACAAATTACAAGCCCTGATACAAAATCAAAGCTTTTCAAATATTCATAGTTTTCAATTTTTGACGAACAAAAAATATAACACTTCACCTTGCATTTGCCCTCATTTCCGAAATAACCGCCGCCGCATCAGCAGCATTGAAAACAGCCGAGCCTGCCACAGCTACATTTGCACCATATGACACTGGAGTAGCCACATTGGCAGGCGTAACTCCTCCGTCAATTTCAAGCTCAATAGCTTTTCCCGTTTTCTCAATCATCTGTCTTGCCTTTGCAATTTTTTCGTTCATTGCCTCAATATAAGACTGTCCCCCAAAGCCCGGCTCAACTGTCATAATAAGCACCAAATCAAATGTGTCAATATAACCCTCAAGAACTTCAACAGGTGTTCCGGGTTTTACAGAAATACCGGCTTTCACACCGAATTGATGAATAAAGTCAGCCATTTCCCCAAGGTCTTCCGTAACCTCCTGATGTACCGTTATAATATCCGCTCCCGCTTCTGCAAAAACCGGTATGTACTTTTTTGGGTCGGTAATCATCAGGTGCACATCGAAAGGAAGCTTGCACAGCGGTTTGAAAGCCTTCACCATTGCAGGAGAAAAAGCAAGATTCGGCACAAAATGAGCATCCATAATATCTATATGGACATAATCTGCACCGGCATCTTCAATTTTTTTGAGTTCATCACCCATCTTCGCAGGATTAGCCGCCAGAATAGATGGTGCTATTTTTATTTCATTCATAATATGTTTCCTCTTTTAGTATATATTTTCTTTTGCTGTCTTGATTTCGTTATACAGCTGAACATAACTTTCGTGTCTGCTCACAGCAATTTTTCCGTCCCTCACAGCATTAATAATGCAACAATCAGGTTCGGTTCTGTGACTGCAATCAGGAAAGCGGCAACCGCCTTCAACGTTTCCGAACTCTCTGAACATATCCGAAAGTCCCTCCAAAGGAATAGTATTCACATCAAAGGAGCTGAACCCGGGCGTATCTATAATATATCCTCCAAAGGGTAGTGGTGCAAGCTCGGAATGTCTCGTTGTATGTCTTCCACGTTCCAGTTTTTCGCTCACGGTCCCCGTTTCAAACATATCACGTTCCATCAGGCGATTAATCAAGCTGGATTTACCCACACCTGAATTACCTGCAAAGACGGTTATTTCGTTCGCAAGAAAATTTTTGAGTTCGTCAATCCCGATATTTTCAGCCGCACTTGTCACAACAACCTCAAAGCCTGCATTTTTGTATGCTTCCACCAAATCCTCCGAACCACCAAGGTCGGACTTGTTGAAGCACACGGCAATTTTCAGCTTTGCAAATTCAGCTGATGCGATGAGCTTGTCCAGAATATACGGATTTGGCACAGGGCTTGACACAGCGACTACCACAGCCATACGCGTAACATTTGCTACCGCAGGACGAATAAGAGAGTTTTTCCGCTCTCTTACTTCGTTTATCACGCCGTGAGAACTGTCACTTGTTTCAATAACAACACAATCACCCACAAGCGGGGCAAAGCCCCGCTTCCTGAAAATTCCTCTCGCACGGCATTCAAACAAGCCTTCTTCGGTATTCACATAATAAAATCCGCCGATTCCCTTTGTAATAACGCCTTCAAAAATACCCATTATTCACCTCTTAGTGAAGTCTTACAGTTCCCTTCTGCTGAGATACACCGTCATGAAGAATCTCAACATCAACCGAATTTGTTGTGCCTTCAAGCCTTACAACATCGCTTTCGCCTTTAAGGAGCTTTTTGCTGTATACAGTTCTGCCGTTTACATTAACCTGAACAACAGCACTTTCCTTGTCTTTTGGACCGTACAAGGTTAGAGTTGAACTCTTTTTTTGCACCTTTTCACCTTCATTTGTCTTTTCATCAGGTGTTTTTTCAGACTCTGTTTTGTCAGGTTCCTGCTTTTCTTCTTCTTTTTTTGTATCGTCAGTTTTTTCGGTTTCCTTTTCCTTCTCTTCTTCCTCAGTCTTTTCAGGTCCCTTGCTTATATAAAGCACAACCTCATCCCCCGGGCGCACATAAGAGCCCGAAGAAGGATCCTGTCGGATGATTGAGCCTTTCGGAATATCTTCGCTGTATTCCTCAACAAAATCAACCCTGAGACCAAGCTTCTTTAACGCAATCTCTACTTCACGTTCGTCACGATATTTTGTATAATTCTCAAGACGTATATCTTCTTTGCCTTCGCTGATTTCAACGGTAATCATTATTATATCTTTCTTCTCCTGCTTGCTTCCTGCTTTGGGAGATTGGGAAACAATTGTACCTTTTTCCTTGTCGCTGACAACGTTATCACCCTTTATAATATTAAAACCGTAGCCGAGGCTTTCATCTGCATTTTTGACATACTTTTCCACAGCCTCTTCATAGAGCATCCCTTCCAGGCTCGGTATAACAATCTTGCTTGAATCAGTACCGAAAAATCCGCTTACCCACATAAACGCAAGAACAATAACAATGATTATTGCCGCCGCACTCGCAATTGCGAAAGAAATAACCTTTTTCTCTTTCTTCTTGTCAATTTCATTTTGTGAAATACGATTTTTCCTTTCTGCCATATTATTCTTTTCCTCCCTGATTTTCTCTTCACCCGCTTCTTTTCCGGAGAGCTCTTCCGTTTTTCCATCCGCACCGTCAAGCTTCACAGCAGGCATTATCAAGGTACTGTCCGCATCCGGCTGTTCTTCTGTCTGCTCGCTTACAACAGTTCTCTCAGGGTCGTTGAGCACTGCTGTGAGATCGGCAATCATTTCAGATGTGTTCTTGTATCTGGATGCTACATCCTTCGCCATAGCCTTCATCACAACATTCTCAAGAGTCAGCGGAATACTGATATTATACTCTCTTGGGAGCACCGGTTCTGACTGGAGATGCATAATTGCAACCGTAACTGGTCTTTCATTGTCAAAAGGAAGCTTTCCCGTCAGCATTTCATAAAGAACAACACCGAGAGAATAAATATCCGACCTTTCATCGGTATAACCGCCTCTTGCCTGTTCCGGAGAAATATAATGCACCGAGCCAATAGCCGTATCCTCACAAGTGACAGTTGACTGCATATTTGCTCTTGCAATACCAAAGTCCGTAACCTTCATAACCCCGTCAGAGGTCATAATAATATTGTGAGGCTTTATATCACGATGTACAATGGAATTCTTGTGTGCCTGGTCAAGACCTCTTGCAATCTGAATTACATAATCCACAGCCTCACGCCAGGGAAGAACACCTTTCTTCTCAATATACTTTTTCAGGGTTTCACCCTCAACATATTCCATTACGATATAATGGAGTCCATTTTCAACACCCACATCAAAAATAGATACAATATTCGGGTGAGTGAGGCTTGCCGCCGCCTGTGCTTCCACATTGAATCTGCGAACGAACTCCGCATCATTCTGGAGGTCAGGACGCAAAACCTTCACTGCCACATATCTGTTGAGCAGTTGGCATCTTGCCTTGTATACAACCGCCATACCTCCGCTACCGATTTCTTCAAGTATTTCATACCTTCCGGCGAGAACATTACCTATCAGCGTCATCTGATTTCTCCTCCTTTTCAAAACGGATTACAACAATCGTTATGTTGTCCAAACCGCCGTTTTCATTAGCTTTGTCAATAAGTTTTTTTACTATCTCACATACATCTTCATCAGCTGTGACAATTTCGCGGATTTCCTCTTCGGACACCGTTTCCGTAAGTCCGTCACTGCAAAGAACAACCGTTTCACCGGCAGAAGCACTGTAATCATAAAAATCAGCATCCACATAGTTTTCAGTGCCCAAAGCCCTTGTAATTATATTCTTGTCAGGATGCACTCTGGCTTCCTCACGGGTAATTGCTCCACGTTGAACCATTTCCTCAACTACCGAATGATCAACTGTTATCTTGCATATGCTTTCATTGTTGGCTACATATGCCCGGCTGTCACCTATGTTAGCAAACCGAATACTTGCATCCTTCACATAAGCCGCAACAAGAGTTGTTCCCATTCCTGCGTGTTCACGGCTTGAAAGGGATTTTTCAAAAACCGTTGCATTAGCATAGTCAATTGCAGATGCCATATTTTTTATTATTTTTTTGCTGTCTTCCTCATCAAAGCTCTCACACAGCTCATCAGCAACAGCCTTTGCCGCCATACTGCTGGCAACCTCACCTGCATTATGACCGCCCATACCGTCTGCCAGAATACACACACCGAGGGGTGTGCCGTTTTCAAAGCCACGTATTTCAAAGCTGTCTTCATTCAGCTCACGCCGCTTTCCTATATCGGTCATACCGCATACTTTTACCACCATATTACCATAGCCTTTCTGCCCGGATATCGGGTTCATTTTTATGTAAGACGAAAGTTTCATTCCGTCGGAATATTTGATTTTCTGTTTCTGAGCTGACCGCACGCCGCATTAATATCACTACCCATCTCACGCCGGACAGTTGCAGAAATACCTCGCTTTTCAAGTCTGTTTCTGAATTCGTCAACTCTCTTTCGGCTGCTCTTGTCAAAGCCTGTTTCCTTCACCTTGTTGACAGGAATGAGATTTACGTGACAAAGCTTGCCCCGCAACAGCCCCGCAAGAACATCAGCTTCTTCAAGATTATCGTTTACGCCTGAAATAAGTGTATACTCAAAAGAAATTCTTCTTCCGCTTTTTTCAATATAATAATCACAGGCTGACATAAGCTCACTTATATTGAATCGATTGTTCACGGGCATAATCCCCGATCTTCTCTCATCATCAGGTGCGTGAAGGGATATGAGAAGGGTTATCTGGAGATTTTTTTCGGCAAGAATCCTGATTTTATCCGCAAGACCGCAGGTTGAAATCGAAATATGTCTTTGTCCTATATTGAGCCCACCCGGAGCATTGACCAGCTCAACAAACTTCAGAACATTGTCAAAGTTATCAAGAGGCTCTCCTATACCCATCATAACAATATTCGAAATCCGCTGTCCCAAATCCTTCTGCACACAAAGCACCTGAGAAAGAATTTCTCCCGGTGACAGATTTCTGCTCCAGCCGTTGAGAGTAGATGCACAGAACCTGCAGCCCATTTTGCAGCCCACCTGCGATGAAACACAGATTGTGTAGCCGTACTCATATTTCATCAGAACCGACTCAATAAAGTTCCCATCATCTAATTCTAACAGATACTTGCGTGTTTCGTCAATCTTTGAAACATATTTTTCAGATATTTTTGCATTTCCTATTACAGCAATCTCATCAAGCTTCTGCCTGAACTCCTTTGAGATATTTGTCATATCGTCAAAGCTTTCTGCGCCCTTGTAAATCCATTCATAAAGCTGTTTCCCCCGAAATGCAGGCTGTCCCAGCTCTGTTGCAAGCTTTTTCAGCTCCTCGCAGGAAAAATCCATAAGATTAATTTTCATAACGTAGCTTTATCCCTTCAACATTTTGCAAATATAAAAACCGCTTTCGCCGTCCATACCGGTAAGAATCTGTTCCTCTGCCACAAGACTGAATTCCTTGTGGTTGTCAAGAAACCACTCTCTTTGCATACGGTTTTCCTCGGGCAGAATCGTACAGGTGCTGTACACCAGAGTTCCTCCCTTTTTCAGATAACGTGCCGCAGTATTCAGAATCTCACGCTGAATAGCACAAAGCTCCTGAACATCCTCCAAAGAACGTTTCCACTTTATGTCAGGCTTTTTATGTAAAACTCCGAAGCCCGAACAGGGAACATCCGCAAGAACACGGTCAGCACATTCCAAAAGCTCATCATTCAGTTTTGTCCCGTCTGAAACCTTTGCCGAAATTATGTCTATTCCAAGTCTCTCTGCGGATTTTTCAATAAGCTTCACCTTGTGTTCAAATATATCAAAGGAAAAAATTTTTCCCTCATTTTCCATTTGTTCTGCCATAGCGCAGCTTTTTCCGCCAGGTGCTGCACACATATCCACAATCGTTTCACCCTTTTGAGGTGAAAGTGTGCATACAGCACGTTGAGACGAAATATTTTGAAGAGAATAACGCCCCTCCGTATACGCCAAAGACTGTTCAACGCTGATGCGACCTTTCACAAGCAGGCAATTTTCTACCTCTGTCTTCTCACACTCAATACTTTCTTTTTTTAGTATTTCCATCAGCTCATCAGCCGTATTCTTCAAGGTATTAACCCTGATATAAACTCCGTGAGCCTTTCTGCTTTCCTCAAAAATTGATTCACAGCAAGCTTCGCCGTATTCATTGATTAATTTTTCTGTCAGCCATTCCGGATACGAGTATTTCAATGAAAGATATTCACACGCAGAATTACCTCTGGGAAAATCAAAATCTTCCGCCTCTCTGGAAAAAGCACGCAAAACGCCGTTCACAAAGCCCGCTCCCGACCTGTGGGAATATCTGTTTGCAAGCTTCACCGCCTCATTGCACGCCGCACTTGCAGGAATTCTGTCCATATAATATAACTGAAAAACACCCATTCTGAGAATATTGAGAACCCATGGTGTCATTTTTTTCAGTTTCAACTTTGAATACTTTGAAATAATAAAGTCAACAGCACTTTTGTTTGCCGTAACACCGTATATTATCTCTGTAACAAGACCACGGTCTGCACCTGTCATACTCTTGTTTTCAAGAGCTTTTGAAAGAGCAGCGTTTGTATATGTGCCGTTCACCTCTATATCATAAAGCGCTTTGAGCGCTGTTTCTCTTGCGGTCATAAGTCACTTCCGACCTTTCCTAATCTCTCCGTCTTCCTCCGACTATGCTGAGAAGTCTCAGAAGGTTTGCAATTGCTACAGCCGCCGATGCCACATAAGTCATAGCTGCCGCACTAAGAACCTTTTTGGATGCCGCCAGCTCCTCACCCTCCAGAATATTGTGGGTGTCAAGAGTTTTCACAGCCCTTGAGGATGCATTGAATTCAACGGGTAGTGTTATAAGCTGAAAAAGCACCACAAGCCCAAAAAGAATAACGCCGAAATTTGCAAGGCTGTCAAAGCTGAGTATAACGCCAAAAATCGCCAACGGCCACGCCGCATAGGACGCAATCTGAACCACGGGAACAATTGCATTCCGAACCTTGATTGGAGCATAACCGCGAGCATGCTGAACTGCGTGCCCCACCTCGTGTGCTGCAACACCTATTGCCGCAACCGACGTACTTCCGTACGTGGAATCCGAAAGTCTCACCACATTCGTTCTTGGGTCATAATGGTCGGTCAGCTTTCCCGCCACACGCTCAACAATTACATTTTGAAGACCATTCATATCAAGTATTTTTCTTGCTACCTCTGCCCCCGTATAACCATGTCGGTTTCCTATTGTACTGTACTTGCCGTAAGTGGAATTAACCTTCATCTGTGCATACATTGCAAAAATGAGAGCAGGCATTACAAGAATAATATATGTCATATCAATTCCGTAAAAATATCCGAGACCAAACATTTTCAATCTTCCTTTCTTTTTTGTCAGCTCAGAATTTCACCAACGGTTATTTTGTGACCGTTCAGGTAATCCCGAACCTTCATTCTCTTTGAGCCGGAGAACTGAACCTCCGTGGCAACAACAGTACATCCGTCACCGCAGAGAATTTCAATGCCATTCTCGTCGGCACAAAGAATTTCGCCCACCTTTCCTTTTGCGGCTTTTCCTGCTGTCGCTCTGTATATTTTCAAAGGCTCTTCTTCATAAACAGTGTGTGCAACAGGCCACGAATTCATTCCGCAAATCAGGCAGATAATTTCTTTTGACGGCTTTTCCCAATCAATTTTTGCCGTTTCTTTTGAAATCATCGGTGCATATGTTGCTTCATCATCATTCTGTTTTTCAGGCTTCAAGGTTCCGTTTTCCACACACTCCACTGTTTTTTCGAGAAGCTCTGCACCCATAACCATAAGCCTGTCGTGAAGCTCGTCGGCTGTTTCGTATTCGCCTATTTCCGTTTCGCATTTCAAAAGCATATCGCCCGTATCAAGACCCTTTTCCATCAACATAGATGTGATACCCGTCTTCTTCTCACCGTTCACAACAGACCACTGTATTGGACCTGCGCCACGATACTTTGGAAGAAGGGATGCATGAATGTTTATGCACCCATATTTTGGATAATTCAATATATACTCGGGAAGTATTTTCCCATATGCAACAACAATAATCAGCTCCGGTGCAAGCCGTTCAAGCTCCTCCCTGAACGCAAAATTCTTTAACGTCTCAGGCTGAAAAACATCAATTCCCTTTTCGACCGCACACTTTTTTACAGGCGGCGGCGTAAGCTTGTGTCCTCTTCCCACCGGCTTGTCCGGCTGGGTTACAGCCCCAACAACCTTATGCTTTGAATTGACAAGTACCTCCAAACACGGAACTGCAAAATCCGGTGTACCCATAAACAAAATTCTCATATTTCCATCTCCTGACCGTTACACTTCCTACTGTTCAACTTCGACCCATTCCTCAACCAGTCTCATAAACATCATTCCGTCAAGATGCTCTGTCTCATGCAAGAAAGCTCTCGCAAGAAGGTCTGTACCCAAATATTCGTGCCACTCTCCGTGACGGTCCTGAGCCTTCAATTTCACGCACTGAGGACGTGTAACAATTCCGTATTTTCCGGGATTGCTGAGACAGCCTTCCGCACCTGTCTGTTCCCCACTCACTTCTATTATTTCGGGGTTAACCAGCTCAATTGGGTTTTCGTCTATGTCAATAACAGCAACTCGCCTCAAAACTCCCACCTGAGGTGCCGCAAGACCCGCACCACCCGAAGCATAAAGAGTTTCAAACAAGTCCTCTACAAGCTCATTAAGTCTTTCGTCAAATTTTTCCACAGGACGACATTTTTTTGTGAGAACATCGTCTCCAACCTTCACTATATTTCTTATTGCCATAACAATCTAACCTTTCTTCTTGTGTTCTTTTTAATACATACTTACGGGGTTTATGTCAATAGTCAGGAAAACTCCCGACCTTCCCTTTTCATGCTCTTCATAAATCTCACGCAAAAATCCGTGAGCCGCATTTGCATCCTTGCATTTCAAAAGGATGCGGTATCTGTAGCTGTTTTTTATTTTTGCAATAGGTGCAGGGGCAGGACCGACTTTTGAAAAGATATTTTTATCTTTTCTCATAAGGCTGTCAAAGCGTTTTCCCATTTCCTCTGCAACAGTTTTAACTTCATCTTCATTCTCACCTGTCGCCATTATATATATTATGTCACAAAACGGCGGATAATTCAACCTTTTTCTTTGTATTATCTCATTTTCATAAAAAGCTGTGTAATCGTGGTTTCTCGCGAGCTGTATGGTTGAGTTCTGCGGCTGATAAGTCTGGATAACTGCACGACCTGCAATATCACCTCTGCCTGCCCTGCCGCAAACTTGAGTGAACAGTGAAAAACCCCTTTCATTTGCTCTGAAATCATCAACTGCAAGAGATGTGTCTGCCGCAAGAACCCCAACCAGCGTTACGTCGTGGAAATCCAAGCCCTTCGTAACCATCTGTGTTCCCAACAGTATGTCCGCTCCGCCTTTTGAAAATTCTTCAAGAATTCTTTCATGACCGCCCTTTTGGGAGGTAGTATCTGTATCCATTCTGAGCACTCTTGCAGATGGAAAAATCCGCAGAAGCTCCTCCTCAATTTTCTGTGTCCCCGTCCCGAAATATTTCACATAAGACGAGCCGCAGCTCGGACACTCTGTAACATTTCGCTGTGTATAACCGCAATAATGACAGGAAAGCAAGTCCTTTCCCTTGTGATAAGTCATTGCGATACTGCAATCAGGGCAATTCACCACCTCACCGCACTCACGGCAGGAAACAAAGGTGGAATAGCCTCGTCTGTTCAAGAACAAAATAGTTTTCTGTCCAATTTCCAGATTCTTTTGTATTTCACATTGCAGCTTTTCGCTGATGGGAGACATATTCTTCTTGCCGAACAACTCACCGCGCATATCAACTATATCAACCTCAGGCATTTTTCCTTCATTATATCTCTTTGTCATTTCAAAAAGAGTATACTCACCCGTTTTTGCTCTGTAATACTCCGAAACAGACGGCGTTGCTGACGCAAGAAGGAGTACGCAATTTTCAAGCTCCGCTCTCTTTTCTGCAACATCAATAGCGTGATACCTCGGACTTGTTTCGGACTTGTAGCTGTTTTCGTGCTCCTCATCAAGAATTATAATGCCGATATTCCCGAATGGTGCAAAAATTGCTGACCGTGCACCGACAACGACCTTAACCTCTCCGTTCCTGATTTTGTTCCACTGGTCAAAACGCTCGCCATTCGATAGTGCACTGTGAATAACCGCAACCTTGTTGCCGAAGCGTGAGACAAAACGCTGTACCATCTGTGGTGTAAGGGATATTTCAGGAACAAGCATTATGGCATTTTTGCCTTTTTCTATTACTTTTTCAATAGCCTGAAGAAAAACCTCTGTCTTTCCGCTTCCCGTTACGCCTCGCAAAAGAATTTTTTCTTTTTTTTCTTCTTCAATCACCTTTTCGAGATGCTCGATTACTGTTTTTTGTTCAGGGGTCGGCTTGTAAGCCACAGTTTTTTCATACTTTTTCTCATCATAAACCGTTCTCTCAATCTGCTCTGTCTCAATGGTAATATACCCTTTTTTCTCCAAAGCTCTTATGGCATCATATGTTCCGCCCTTTTCACGGACAAGCTTGGCAAAAGGCAAGGTTTCACACATCAGAAGTGCTTCCAGAATCTTTGCCTGAGCCACAGCCCCCTTGTCACGAAGAACCCCCGCAATACCGAAGGCGGCTTCTCTTCCGAGCTTCAAGGTTGCGGTTTTTACGCTTTTTTCACGAACACCCGAGCTCATTCCCGGCGGAGTTGCCAGCTTTATCGCCTGATAAAGGGAACAGAAATACTTTCTGCTGACCCAGAGACAAAGCTCCAGTATTTCAGGGTCACACACAGGTACATTCCCGATTACTGCAGCAATTTCTTTGAGATTTTTGTATTCACTGGCTTCCGAAATACTCACTACAATTCCTTCAACACGGCGGTTCCCCCAACCAAAAGGCACAGAAACACGCACACCAACAGACACTCTTCCCGAAAGTCCTTCGGGAACAGCATAATCAAAAACCTTGTCAATATTCTGTTCCTTGTTATTCAAAACCACCTGAGCAACCATAATTCTCTCTTTCCAAGCTTTTTCTCTTTAAAAACAAAGGACTACTTCAAAAAGAGCAGTCCCAAAAAATTTCCGTTTCTATGCAAGGTCTTCCTGAGTGTCCTCTTCGTCAGCCCCTGTTTCTTCCACAACAAAATCAATAGGCTCATCAAGTCCGCCGACATCAGCAACTCTTATTTTCTCAATTGCCTCAATTTTGCCCTCATAGATTTCGTTTACCGCAACAGTAACATCCTTTGAGGTATCAACCTCTGAAAGTCTGGGCGCGCCATCAACAAGCTGTCTTGTTCTCTTTGCGGCTTCAATTACCAAAGCATATCTGCTTCCTGTCTTTTCCACAAGTTCTGCAATAGGGGGATAAATCATCATTTTGCATCTTTCTCCTTCTCATTTTTTATAATTCTTTCTATCTCGACAACGGCATCCTCAAGAACATCATTGACAACAATGTAATCATATTTATTCTTGTGTTTCAATTCTTCTTCTGCCGCCTTAATACGTTTTTCAATCTGTTCCTCAGTTTCGGTTCCCCGATTTCTGAGCCTTGCATAAAGAGCTTCCTCATCAGGAGGTGCAACAAAAACCGACAGAGCATCCTTTCTCTTTCCGAGAACCTTCAGTGCTCCCTGAACCTCAATTTCAAGAATCACATCCTCGCCTCTTTCAAGCTTTTCATCAATAAGCTCAACAGGCGTTCCGTAATAATTTCCACTATATTCAGCCCATTCAAGGAATTTGTTCGCCTTTATCATTTCTTCGAATTCAGACCTTGATCTGAAAAAGTAGGTCACGCCTTCCTTGTCAATAACTCTCGGCTTTCGTGTGGTGACAGAAACCGAAACGGAAATATCGTCTCTCGCACCTACAAGCTTTTCACAGATTGTGCCCTTTCCTACTCCTGAAGGACCTGACAGAACAATCAGCAAGCCCTTATTCTTCATTCTCAATCTCTCCTTCATCCTTGGTGTCCGTAATTTCTTCCTTGACAGCTGCACGTCCTGCAATTGTTTCTGTCTGGATTGCCGAAAGAATAATATGGTCGCTGTCCGTGATTATAACAGCTCTGGTACGTCGTCCGCAGGATGCATCAATAAGAAGACCTTTGTCTCTTGCCTCCTGAACGATTCGCTTTATGGGTGCAGACTCAGGACTCACAATTGCCACAACCCTGTCACCTGATACTATATTTCCGAATCCAATGTTTATAAGCTTCATAAAATCCACCTTTCCGCCCGGATGAGCCTTTAAATTCAGGAATCTATTCAATGTTCTGAATCTGTTCCCTTATTTTCTCTATTTCCGACTTCATATCAACAATTATCTTTGAAATCTCAACATCATTGGCTTTTGAGCCCATTGTGTTTGTTTCTCGGTTCATTTCCTGAATCATAAAGTCAAGCTTCTTTCCAATTGGCTGGCTTGTTTTCACAGCCTTGCGGAATTCGTTTATGTGGCTTTGAAGTCTCACAGTTTCCTCGCCTATGTCGGTACGCTCCGCAAAAATTGCCGCTTCCGTAATAATTCTTGTTTCCTCAATATTCACATCCGCAAGAACTTCATTTATTTTCTTTTCAAGACGTGCACGATATTCAGCAACAATCTCAGGATACCTTTCTTCAACAGCACGAAGATTTTTTTCAAGGTTGTCAAGATGCGTACAAATATCCGCTTCCATATTTTTGCCTTCGGTCTCCCTTGTTTTCACAAAGTCCTCGGCAGCTTCCTCAAAAACTCCGGTAATCAAACCAGTAATGTATTCCTCATCAGCTTCATCAGTTTCAATTTTGAATATATCGTGATACTGCGCAAGGGTGGAAATTTTCACATCGTCCTCAAGTCCAAACTCGCTCATGGCCTTCAGCGCATTGATATAACTTCCTGCAACCTCTTTGTCAAGAGTAATACTTTTGTCCGAGCCTTCAATGCGTTCGACCGAAACAAAAACCTCGATCTTTCCTCTGGAAATATACTTCGAGGCAACCTGACGAATCTTGTCTTCAACAAAGTAATAATACTTCGGAACTCTTACCGCAAGGTCAAGATACCTGTGATTCACCGATTTCAGATTAACCTTTATGTTAAACTGATCAACAGCTTTTTCAGCTCGTCCGAAGCCTGTCATACTTTTCAGCATTTTCATTCCTCCCATGCCACAGATGGCATCAGATATTTTAACTTTGTAATTATATCACACAATTCCAAAAAAATCAAATAAATATTTGAAATTTTTTTACTTTTGGTGTATACTGATAAAAAAAGGGACTATTTTTGTTCCAATATCTATCAAACAGAGGAAAAAATTATGGCTTTTGACGGATTTGTTACTCACAGCATTGTGAGTGAACTAAGCAATCTGCTTACAAACGGAAAAATAGACAAGATTTATCAGCCGGAGAAGGACGAAATAACTGTTTCTGTCCGCACCTTTGACGGGACGTACCGCTTGCTTCTTTCTGCCGCAACATCAAACCCGAGAATTCACCTGACCGAGCGTTCAAGGCAAAACCCCGCAAACGCTCCGCTTTTTTGTATGATATTGAGAAAGCATCTGACCGGCGGAAAGATTTCTGCAATAAGTCAGCAAGGCTTTGACCGTGTGGTGAAAATAGACATTGAATGTTATACCGAAATGGGCGACCTGACTCAAAAAAGCCTGATAATTGAGGTTATGGGCAGACACAGCAACATTATCCTCATACAAAAGGACGGGAAAATCATTGACAGTATCAAACACATTGATTTTACGACCAGTGCTGTCCGTCAGGTTCTTCCGGGACTTTTTTATGAGCTTCCTCCCGAACAGGACAAAACCGAGCCCTTGTCAGCAACCGAAGGAAATATCAAAAACAGGCTCCAAGGACTTCCGGACGATACGCTCATTGACAAGTTTCTTGTTTCCGAATTTGTGGGTATGAGTCCTCTTCTGGCTCGGGAAATAGTTTTCCGTTTTTCAGGAAACACAAAGGTCTTTGTCTGCGATATTGATACCACAACATTTGCAAAGCACCTCACGGATTTTTTTACGTCTTTTTCGGAAAACAAGGAATATCCATCGGTTGTGAAGGATGCTGACACAGGAAAACCTCTTTCCTTCTCCTGTGTACACCTTTCTCAATATGATGGTTTGGGAAAGATTATTGACTGTGACTCAATAAGTTATTCTGTTGAAGAATTTTTCGCATCACGCGATATGCATGACCGCATTGTTCAAAGGTCTGCCGGAACAGTGAAAATAATCAATAACAATATCGAACGCTGTGACAAAAAAATCGCAATACATCAGGAAATTCTCGAAAAATCAAAAAACAGAGACCGTTACAAAATATACGGCGACCTGCTCACCGCAAATCTTTACCGCATCGAAGCAGGCTCGGAAAGCATTACGGTTCAGAATTATTACTCTGAAATGTGCGAGGATATATCAATTCCCTTGAAGCCCGAGCTTTCTCCCTCAAAAAATGCTCAACGATATTACAAGCTGTATACCAAAGCAAAAACTGCAGAAGAGCACTCATTGCTCCAGCTTCACGAAGCTACCGAAGAAAAGGCTTATCTTGAAACAGTTCTTGATTCTGTCAGCAGAGCCGCAAGCTATGATGATATTACCGAAATCCGCGAAGAGCTCACCCTTCAGGGTTATATTCCTTCATCAGGCTCAAAAAAGAAAAAAGCCCTGAAAAAATCAAAGCCTATGAAATTCATATCTTCAGAGGGCTACACAATTCTGGTAGGCAGAAACAACCTCCAAAACGATGAACTGACAATCCGTACAGCTTACTCCACCGATATGTGGCTGCACACAAAAATTATTCCGGGCTCACACGTTGTAATCCGCACAAACGGCACGGGCGAAGTACCCGACAACACGCTGGTCGAGGCTGCAACAATTGCGGCATATTTCAGCAAGGCACGTACCGCAACAGGTGTTCCCGTAGATTACACGTTGATAAAAAACATAAGAAAACCAAACGGCTCAAAACCCGGATTCGTAATTTATGAAACCAACTACACGGTTTATGTTACTCCCGATGAAAAGCTTGTTGAACAATTAAAATCTGAATAGAAAGAAATTGCCGCAGTCCGATTTTGGACTGCGGCTAGTTTTTTGCTTATTATTTGCTTATTATTAGTCAGTGAGGTTGTCAAAATATCCCTGAACAAGAACAATAGGAGTACCCTTGTCCCCTGAACCACTGGTAAGGTCACAAAGCGAACCTATAAGGTCCGTAATACGTCTGGGTGTTGTTCCCTGAGATGCCATATTTCCCACAAGGTCTCCATCCTTCTTGCGGATAGCGCCTTCAATTGCCTTTTTCAGTTCCTCACCCTTGAGCTCAGCAAAATCGTTATCCGCAAGATACTTGAGTTTAAGCTCATTGGGAGTTCCTTCAAGCCCCTTGGTGTAAGCAGGTGACACAACCGGATCAGCAAGCTCCCAGATTTTTCCCATAGGGTCCTTGAAAGCACCGTCACCATATACCATAACTTCAATATGCTTTCCTGTACGTTCCATAAACTGCTTCTGAATATCTTCAACCATATCGAAACACTCATTGGGGAACAGCTTGATTATATCTTCGGTAGACTTGTTTGAACCGAGAAGACCGTATTTTGAATTATATCCGCTTCCGTCAACCGATGACGTGAGAATGTCATCAAGACCCGCAACCCTCTTGGCACCTGCCGCAAGAAGAATACGCTTTGTGCGTGCACGGCTGTGAATATCACAGTTGAGAACATTTTCTGTATATTTCAGTATAACTCTGGGATCATTGGCAAGAATAATCTCTGCCTCTGCACCGCATGAGCGAATAAGGTCGCCGTAATACCTGATATAATCCACACCTGTGAAGGGGTGAGGATTTTCGCCGAAAAGCTCACGATATTTTTCTTCTGTCAGCACGTCTGAATAAGGATTTATTCCTGCCTCGTCAAGCTGGTCAAGAGAAACAAGAGCATTTCCAACCTCATCGCTGGGATAATTGAGCATAAGAACAACCTTTTTTGCACCCTTTGCAATACCACGAAGACATACCGCAAAACGGTTGCGGCTGAGAATGGGGAAAATAACACCGACAGTTTCTCCGCCGAGCTTTTCCTTCACATCCTTCGCAATAGCATCAACAGATGCATAATTTCCCTGTGTACGTGCCACAACAGATTCGGTAATGGCAACAACATCTCTGTCACGAAGTTCAAAGCCTTCTGCCTCTGCCGCTTCAATAACACTGTTTACGGTTATAGTTGCAATATCGTCACCCTCACGAAAAATAGGGCAACGTATACCTCTTGAAATAGTACCGGTTCTTCTTTCCATAAAAATAGCCTCCTGATTATTGACTTTTTTCATCAAAGCTATTATAATACATTTGCAAGCATAAGTAAAGCAGATAATACTTAGAACAGTGATAAGGAGAGCTTATATGAAGGCAAAGCTTGATTATTATAAAATTTTTTATGAAACAGCACGGTTTGCATCCTTTTCCACCGCGGCAAAGAATCTTTATGTCTCTCAGTCGGCTATATCCCAGTGTATACATCAGCTTGAAAAGGAGCTTGACACACAGCTCTTTGTACGTTCACGGAAAGGTGTTACGCTGACAAACGAAGGCAAGCTTCTTTTCCAGAAGGTAGAAAGTGCAATGCAGGCTCTTGAACAGGGCGAAACATTGCTTGCACGTCTTCATCATCTGGACAGCGGTACACTTGTTATTGCCGCCGCAGACACAATTACAACACACTTTCTTCTTCCTTATATAGAAAAGTTTCACGCCGAATATCCGGCTATCAGAATTGAAATGCTGAATTCCTATTCATCACGCAACTTGCAGTCTGTCAAAGACGGCAACGCAGAAATAGCCTTCGTGAACCTTCCTGCAGCCGACCCGGAGCTTTCTATTGAGCCATGTCTTGAAATACACGATATTTTTGTGTGCGGTTCAAAGTATTCCACACAAAAAAGCTACTCCTGGGAAGAGATTGCAAAAGAACCTCTCATTCTTCTTGAAACAAATTCAAATTCCAGACGTTTTTTGAATGAAAGCTTTTTAGAAAAAGGCATTGAACTGAAACCCCAGATTGAATTTGCGGCTCACGACCTTCTCATACGCTTTGCTTCAATTCAGCTCGGTGTTTCATGTGTCATTGAGGAGTTTGCAGGAGAAGAGCTCCAAAAAGGCTCTATTCGCAAAATGAACCTCAAGCCCGCACTTCCCCCAAGACACATTGGCTATGCCTATTTGAAAAACTACCCCCTTTCCCTTCCTGCCGAAGCATTTCTCCAAATGATACACCAAAAAAACGTATAAAAACTTTTTGACCTTTCCTGACCTTTTTTAAAAAACCTATTGACAAATCCCTTAAAAGTGATATAATAAACTCAAAGGTCAAAGAAAGTCAAAGTCAAAAAATAGAGGTGATACAAGTTGAAACTCAGTAATATAATAGAAGAGTTTATAAAAGAGATGCTTGCGGAAAACAGAGAAGTGGAGCTTCAACGCAACGAGCTTGCCAACCGTTTTAACTGTGTTCCGTCACAGATAAACTATGTTATTTCCACACGCTTTTCCCCGGAAAGAGGTTACAGCGTTGAAAGCCGCAGAGGCGGCGGCGGTTATATAAGAATAACCCGTACCGCTCCCGAAAACGAAAACTACATTCTCCACATAATTGAAACCATAGGAAATCACATTTCCGCCTCCAGCTCCACCGCTGTACTTCAGGAGCTGTACAATTCCGACTTAATCAGCCACAAGGAGGCAAAAATAATTATGGCAGCACTCAGCGACAGCTCGCTTATTATACAGCGACCTGAAAGAGACATCGTTCGTGCAAAAATGCTCAAAAACATTCTTATTAATCTTGTCTGAAGGAGTTGAAAAACTATGAAGTGTCAAAAATGCAAGGTAAACGAAGCAACAACTCATATTACACAGGTAATCAACGGAACAAAAACCGAAATGTATCTCTGCCGTGACTGTGCAAATGAAAACCAGGAGCTTTTCGATTTCAACAAAAGTCTTGAACAGGAATTCGACAGTCTTTTCAGCGGTTTCTGGAACAGCCCTCAGCTTGCTATGTCAAAGGCACAAAATCTTTCATCGCCAAAGAAATGTGACATATGCGGAATGAGTACCTCCGAATTCTTGAGGCAAGGAAAACCCGGCTGCAGCAACTGTTACACAGTATTTGCAGACTACCTCCTCCGCCCTTTGAAGCAAATTCACGGAAGTACGCATCACAACGGAAAAACCCCTTCACGTTCAGGAAAATTCATCAGGCTCAGAGAGCAAATTGACAAGCTTGAAACAAAGCTTAGTCGTGCAATTCTTGAACAAAACTTTGAAGAAGCCGCCGTTCTCCGTGACCGGATAAAAGAGCTTCGTGAAAATCAAGACAGAGAGGAGAAATAATTTATGTGGTACACAAAATTTGGTCCATCAGGGGACATTGTACTGTCATCAAGGGTTCGCCTCGCAAGAAACATACGCAACATACCCTTCGGCACAAAAATGTCAGAAAAAGACCAGTTTATGGTTATGGAAAAAACGAGAGCTGCTCTTCCCGATATGACATTCATTGACTTTTCAGCAATGTCTCCCGTAGAGCGTCAGGCACTTTCGGAATGTCACCTTACCAGTCCCGATATGATTGAAAACAAAAAAAAATGCGGAATTCTCACAAACAGCGATTGTACCGAATGTATTATGCTGAACGAAGAGGACCATATACGTATTCAGGCTATGACCCCCGGTTTTGACCTTGACTTATGTTTTGAAAAAGCCAACCGTCTTGATGACCTTCTGGAAAAATCTGTTGACTTTGGATTCCATCCCACTTTCGGCTATCTCACCTGCTGTCCCACCAATGTAGGAACAGGTATGCGTGCTTCGGTTATGATGCATCTTCCCGCACTCACCGAGCTTGGCAGAATGGAAGGAATAATCCGCTCCCTTTCAAAGCTCGGAATAACCGTTCGCGGTCTTTATGGCGAAGGCAGCCGTGCATACGGCAATATTTATCAGATTTCAAATCAGGTTACACTGGGCTCATCAGAGGAAGAAATTCTCGAAAAGCTTTCCCGTCTCGTGAATGACATAATCGAAAAGGAACGTGAAGCCGGAAGAAGTCTTTATTCCCGGAACAAATTCCATTTTGAAGACAAAATTATGCGTTCCTACGGAATTCTGACAAATGCAAGAATTCTTTCCTCCAAAGAAGCAATGAATCTTTTTTCGGATGTAAGATGGGGCATAAATCTGGGAATAATCAAAAACATAAACCTTGAGTCTTTGAGCAAGGTCTTTTATGACACGCTGCCTGCGACCTTGGTCAAAAACCATAACATTTCAACAGCTCTTGAACGTGATTTGAAACGTGCGGAGCTGATATGCGAAAACTTGAAATAACAATTCAGAAAGGATTGATTTTATATGTTTGAACAAAAACTGACAGAACGCGCAAAAACAGCCATTAATCTTTCGGCAAAAGCCGCAATGGATATGGGACACAACTATGTAGGCACAGAGCATCTTCTTCTGGGTCTTGTGAGAGAGGGCAACGGTGTTGCCGCAAAAGTTCTTGCGGATAATGGAATTACCGAAAGCAGGGTTGTGGGAAAGATTGAATTCTTTGTAGGTAGCGACCAGCCTCTTCACGCAAGCTCCATAGGTTTCACACCCCGGACAAAAAGTGTTCTTGAACACAGTTATTCCGAAGCAAGAAGGCTGAATCACAATTATATAGGAACAGAACATCTTCTCATTTCACTGCTTCGTGAATCCGAAAGTCTTGCTCTCCGCATAATTGCCGACCTCGACCTTAACCCCGGCAAACTCTATTCCGATATAATACGACTTATGCAGGAAAACAACTTTGGCGAAATCTACGACGAAGGACCTTCTCCCGATGCCATGCATCAGACATCAAAAAAGGTTAAAAACGAAAAAACACCCACCCTTGACAAGTTTGGCAGAGACCTGACCCGAATGGCACGGGAGTTGAAGCTTGACCCGATTATCGGCCGTGACAAGGTTATTGAAAGAGTAATCCAGATTCTCAGTCGCAGAACAAAGAACAACCCTTGTCTTATCGGTGAACCCGGTGTCGGAAAAACCGCCGTTGCCGAAGGCTTGGCACAGAAAATTGTTCAGGGACTCGTTCCTGAAATACTCAAGGACAAAAAGGTTATTACGCTCGACCTTTCATCAATGGTGGCAGGTGCAAAATACAGAGGTGAATTTGAAGAACGTCTGAAAAGCGTTATGGAGGAAATCCACAAGGCAGGGAATATTATTCTCTTTATTGACGAAATCCACACCATAATCGGGGCAGGTGCCGCAGAAGGTGCCATTGATGCCGCAAATATCCTGAAACCGGCTCTCGCAAGAGGTGAAATTCAAATTATCGGTGCAACCACTCTCGAAGAATACAGAAAACATATCGAAAAGGATTCCGCCCTTGAACGCCGTTTTCAGTCTATTGTTCTTGACGAGCCCAACACAGAGGAGAGCATTGAAATTCTCAAGGGAATCCGTGACAAGTATGAAGCTCACCACCGTGTTACTATAACAGACGAAGCTATTGAGGCTGCTGTAAAAATGTCAATACGCTATATTCCCGACCGTTTTCTTCCCGACAAGGCAATTGACCTCATTGACGAAGCGGCATCGAGAATACGCATAAAGACACTTACCACCCCACCTGATGTCAAAGAAAAGGAAGACAAAATCGAAAGTCTGCGCAAGGAAAAAGAAGCTGCAATAGCCGCTCAGGAATACGAAAAAGCCGCAAAGCTTCGTGACGAAGAAAGAATACTTTCCGAAAATCTCAAGGCAGAGAAAAAAGCACGTGAGCAGGAAAGCCGAAACGAAGCCGTTGAGGTTACGCCAAACGAAATAGCCGAAATAGTTTCCTCCTGGACAGGTGTTCCCGTAAGAGCCATTGAAGAAGGCGAAAGTCAGCGGCTTCTCCGTCTCGAGGAAGAACTGCACAAAAGGGTTATCGGACAAAACGAAGCCGTTACTGCAGTTGCAAAGGCAATCCGTCGTGGAAGAGTAGGGTTGAAGGACCCGAAACGCCCCATTGGCTCATTCATCTTCCTCGGTCCCACAGGTGTCGGAAAAACCGAGCTTTCAAAGGCGCTCTCCGAAGCAATGTTCGGCGATGAGGACTCCATTATCCGAATTGATATGTCGGAGTATATGGAAAAGCACGCCGTATCACGGCTTGTTGGCTCACCTCCCGGATACGTTGGCTACGATGAGGGCGGACAGCTCACCGAAAAGGTCAGAAGAAAGCCTTATTCTGTTATACTTTTTGACGAAATCGAAAAGGCACATCCTGACGTTTTCAATATCCTTCTGCAAATTCTTGAAGATGGTATCCTCACCGATTCTCAGGGAAGACGAGTTGACTTCCGCAATACTGTAATTATTATGACGTCCAACCTTGGCGCAAGAATGATTACCGAAAGCAAGTCTCTCGGTTTCTCCACCTCCCCTGATGACAGCGAGCGTGATTACAACAAAATCAAGTCCGATGTTATGGGAGAACTCAAAAGAGCCTTCCGTCCCGAGTTCCTCAACAGAATTGACGATACAATTGTATTCCGTCAGCTTTCCCGTGAGGACATAAAGTATATTACGCAAAAAATGCTGGATGTACTCAAGGACAGACTTATGTCAAACGGCATTACTGCGGAATTTGCGGATGCATCTATTGAACGGATTGCAGATGTGGGCTTTGACCCTGTTTTCGGTGCCCGTCCCCTCCGTCGTGCAATTCAAAACGATATTGAGGATATGATTGCAGAAAAAATGCTTCTTGGTGAAATTCCAAACGGCAGCAATATCAAAATTGATTATGTTGACGAAAGTTTTGTTGTTTCCCTCCAGTAAGGAATCACAACCTTGTTCCACTACCAATAGAGAATATCAAGATATTCAGGCGACCACGCACAATTAACCCAGTTTGGATTTTCAGACTTTTCGCAGTCACCGAAACAGTCTGAAAATCCAATAAGAGTATCAACACCAATCCCATTGAAATATTTCAAAACCTCTTCCATTACAATGTAAAATATTAAAAATTTCTCTTGCATATCCTTCCAAAATAACTTATACTATATTTGTCACAAATAATGTTGAATTCAAAATGTGATATTTATAATAATCATTTGAAAGGATAAAAGAAAATGAATTTTACCAAACTCAAAAATTATATGGATGTATTGCTTGAAAAATACCATGTTCCCGGCGTTGACTGCATAGTATACAAAGAACACGAAATGGTATTCAGGTATTTTGCAGGTATGAGCGATATAGAAAACAACAAAAGAATGACAGGGGATGAACTTTATCTTATTTTTTCTATGACAAAAATGCTCACCTGCACTTGTGCTCTGCAGCTTTTTGAACAAGGCAAATATCTTATGGATGATTGTGTTTCAAAGTATTTGCCCGAATTCGAAAAAATGAGAATCTCGTCCGATTTTACTGAAAACACCAACGCAAAAGAAATTACAACAGGAAGTACATCAGGGGAAAACATCACCCTGACCGAAAACGGCTATGCAAAAAATCCCATTACAATCAAAGACTTGTTCACAATGGGAGCAGGTCTTGATTACGATTTGAATGCAAAAGGCATCAAGGACGCCCTTTCAAAAGGTCAAACCTCTACTCGCGAGCTTGTTGGGGCAATTTCCCAAACCGTGCTCGGATTTGAACCGGGAACAAGATTCAGATACAGTCTTTGCCATGATGTTCTTGGAGCATTGATAGAAGTCTGGTCAGGAAAAACATTTGGTGAATATATGAAAGAAAATATTTTTGAACCTCTCGGTATGTCAAATACCTTTTTCGGCTTGCCCAAGGACGAAAAAACTCTTTCAAGAATGGCCGCAAGATACATACACGACGAAAACAAACTGCCCAAACGCCTTCCCCTTGAATGTGCCTATATTCTTTCCGACGAGTACCAAAGCGGCGGTGCAGGTCTCACCTCCTGTGCTGATGATTATGCGTTGTTTCTTGATGCTCTCTCCTGCGGTGGTATAGGCAAAAACGGCAACAGAATTTTGTCATCCGCTACTGTTGAGCTTATGAAAACAAATCATTTGACCGGCAAGCAAATTGATGATTTTTACTTGTTGAGACCGGGTTACGGCTACGGTCTGGGGGTACGTACACACCTTGACCCGACAAGAAGCGGATCGCTCAGTCCCATAGGCGAATTTGGCTGGGATGGGGCTGCAGGTGCATTTTCTATGGTTGACACCAAGAATCAGCTTTCCATGACATACTTCCAGCATATTCACAACTGGGACGTAAGAATCCAAACAGAAATGCGAAACGCCTTGTATTCCTGTCTCGATTGATACATTGAAGCCCGGCATATCATTACTTTCTTAGCGGCTGTTGCATTAAACAAAATGAATGCTATTAAAAACCCAACCCCGCCTGTGCTTATCTAAGGAATTGTTTTCAGCAGATAAGCATAGGCGGGGTTTTTGTTCATCCTCTACCCCTTCATATTATGCAATGTCTCAAGGGCATCGCCAAGTCCGCCCACAGAATCAATCAATCCACAGGAAACCGCCTCTTCGCCAAAAAGAACTGTTCCCACATCGTTTGCAATATTCTCCGTTTCCAGCATAATCCTCAGAAAATCATCCGACGAAATTTTCGAATTTCTTTGGACAAAATCACATATACGTTCCTGAACTCTGGAGAGATATTCAAAGGTTTGATGAACTCCTATAATCACTCCGCTTGTGCGTATGGGATGAATTGTCATTGTGGCTGACGGCACAATAAACGAATGCTTCGCCGAAACTGCAAGAGGAACGCCTATGCTGTGCCCGCCGCCGAGGACAATGGATACGGTAGGCTTTTTCATACTTGCTATCATTTCCGAAATAGCAAGCCCCGCTTCAACATCACCACCGACAGTATTGAGCATAATCAAAAGTCCGTCAATCCCGTCATCCTGCTCCACTTCCACAAGCTTTGGAATAACGTGTTCATATTTTGTTGTTTTGGTATCAGGAGGGAGATTTGAATGTCCCTCAATCTGTCCAACAATACTCAGGCAATATATATTCATTTTTTTGCTTTTTACCAACACTCCGCCCATTTCCTCAATTTGAGTCATTTCCTCAGCTTTTTTCTTCTCCTCTGACATATGTTTTCGCTCCTTTGAAAATTTTTGTTGATAAATTCTTTTATATATGGTATACTTAATTTTAATCAATTTTATTTTAACCGTAGGAGGGTGATATTATGCCAATCAAGGTTTCAGACTCTTTACCCGCAATCGAAATACTTAACAACGAAAATATATTTGTTATAACAGAAACCCGTGCTCTCACTCAGGACATCCGACCCCTTGAAATAGTGGTACTCAACCTTATGCCCACAAAAATCGAGACAGAAACCCAGCTTTTGAGAGTTCTGGGGAACACGCCTCTGCAAATCAATGTTCAGTTCATAAATACAAAAACCCACGAATCAAAAAACACATCAAAAAGCCATATTGAGACATTCTACAAGACCTTTGATGACATAAAGGAGAACAAGTTTGACGGAATGATAATCACAGGAGCCCCCGTTGAAAAAATGGACTTTGAAGAAGTTGATTACTGGGAAGAGCTTTGTGAAATTATGGAGTGGTCAAAAACAAATGTCACCTCCACCTTCCACATATGTTGGGGTGCTCAGGCTGCTCTTTACTATCATTATGGAGTGCCGAAATATCCCGTTTCCGAAAAAGTGTTTGGGGTATTTCCGCACAAGGTTGAACCCGGCAAAAAACACAAAATCCTTCTCCGCGGCTTTGATGATGTCTTTTATGTTCCCCAATCCCGTCACACTGAGGTTCGTGAAGAAGATATTCTCAAGGTTCCTGCTCTTGATATTCTTGCAAAATCAGATGAAACAGGTGTGTATATCATAACAGACAAAAACGAGCGTCGTTTTTTCATTACCGGACACTCGGAATATGATTGGGATACATTGAAAAAAGAATATGACCGTGATGTTGCAAAGGGACTCCCCATAAAAGTCCCTGCAAACTACTTTCCAAATGATGACCCGACAAAGACCCCTGTTGTAAGCTGGCGTGCTCACGCAAATCTGCTCTATTCCAACTGGCTGAACTACTTTGTTTACCAGACAACGCCATACGACATCAAAACCATAAAATAAGGAAGACTGCATATGACACAGAAAAAAACAATAACAGTGAATTGTCCTGCCTGCTTTGAAGACAGCAGCTTTGAAATTTATACCGCAATTGATGCAAAAAGCTCTCCCGAGCTGAAGGAAAAGATTTTCAACCGTGATATTTTCAAATTCAGTTGCCGTGAATGCGGTGAAGAAATTCTTGTGGCTTATGACTGCACCTATACAGATGAAGAAAACAAATACATCGTTGCTCTTCTTGCGGACGAAAAAGAAAACAGCGATTCAAATATGACTGTTGACGGCTATACCCTGAGAATTGTCCGCTCCATCAACGAGTTTGTTGAGAAGCTCGCTCTCATTGAGGACGGCATTGACGATAAGGTTACGGAGCTATATAAAATTATGCTTGAGGACCAGTTTGAGGACGAACGTCCGGGTTCAAAGATACTCGGTATCTATTACGGCGGGAAGAACCCCGATGACAACAGCCTTTTGTTTTTCATAATAACAGAAAACGCCGAGAACTGCCGTGCAACCCTATCCCCGGAAACCTACAACGCAATTGCAAACCAGTTCAAGGCAACAGCCGAAAAATACAACGATATATCCGAGGTCAACCGCCTTTGGGCAATCGGTGCTCTTCAAAGCGGCTTCGAAAACAACTGAATACGGACATAAATTCAAAATCCCCTCCATATACTTTTATGGAAGGGATTTTTTTTGAGAAAGGACGATAAATATGTTCGTAATAAAAATGAAAACACTTATCTGCTATTTTGCAATCTTTGTAATCACAGCCGCAAGTATCGGTATTATACACTTTCACGGGAACATTGCTACACCTGCCGATGCCGTTGAAACATCAGGCGAAGACACAGCGTGGCTCGACTCAAAAAAAGAGTCCGTCGATGTCCCTATCCTTATGTACCACAATATATTCAGGAGCAGCAATGCTCATGGTGACTACATAATTTCAGAAGCAGCCTTTGAAAAGGACCTTCAATTCCTTTCCGAAAACGGCTATACTGCGGTTGTAATGCAGGATTTGATAAATTATACCGAAGGCAAGGGCGACCTTCCGGAAAAACCCGTTGTTCTTACATTTGATGACGGTTACTTCAACAATTGTGCCTATGCCTTTCCTCTTCTTCAAAAGTATAACTACAAAGCCGTAGTTTCAATTATCGGTTATTACACCGACCTTTACACAAAGTCTCCTGACCAGAACCCGGCTTATTCTCATGTTACATGGAATGACGTCAAAACAATGATGGAGTCGGGATGTATTGAATTTCAGAATCATTCGTACAACCTTCACACAACCGACAAAGGAAGAAACGGTACAAAAAAGAAAAAAAGCGAGAGCCTTGATGAATACAAGGCAGTTCTCACCTCGGATTTGGGAAGGCTTCAGGATGCTTTCAAAAGCAACACAGGCTACACCCCCACAACCTTCACGTACCCCTTTGGAAGTGTAAGCGAAGCTTCCTATGATATTATAAGAGAAATGGGCTTCAAAGCCTCCCTTTCCTGTGCCAGCGGTATGAACCATCTGTCAAGGAATCCTGACGAGCTTTATATGCTGAAGCGTTATCTCCGAACACCTCAAAAGTCCGCCGCAAGCTTGCTCAAGTAAATCCGCTATATTCTGTAGCTTTTCAGAATTGCTTTTTTGTCCGCCTCAATCCGATAGCTTTCCACAGCCTTTTGTATCGTTTTGTTGTGCACCCAGGAAGGCAAACGTTTTTCTTCAATAAACTTATGCGGAAGCTCCAAAAGATGCTTACTTGTATCTTCCGTTCCCGAAATACTTTTTGCATGCTTTCGCAACATCGGCAACCTCACACCGATAATTCTTCTCTGATTATCACTGTTCATCACTCTCCAAAGAAGCCACAAGCTTTCTTTTTGCATACAGATATACAACCGTTGCCGCAACGGCTGCACAAATCCATGACACAGGATATGATATGAATACCATTTCATAAACATTGTTAAGGGGCAGAATGTACATTACCCACAAAATTCTAACAAAACATATAAACACAAGACTTATAACAGTCTGTGAAAGTGCATATCCCATTCCGCGAAGAGCACCACCAAGAACAATGCTGGGCATGAGTATAATATATGGGAAGATAACAACATTAATATAAACCATTCCCTTGTCAACAACAGCCAAATCATCCGTAAACAGGCTCAGGAAGAAGCGACCGTTGCAACCGACTACCAGTGAAAAAACCAAAATAGCAGCTCCCGTAACCCAAAGAGCAACCGCAACTATCCGTCCTAAACGCTTATACTTTTTTGCACCCATATTCTGTCCTACAAAGCTGGTGCACGCCTGTTCCCCGGCTGCAAGAAAAATGTATGCATAATTACTGTAATTGCACGCAACACTGTTCGCCGCCATAATAGTACTTCCAAACGAGTTCACCGCTGACTGGAGTATAACATTGGACAAGCTGAACATTGCACTGTTTATGCCGGCGGGAATACCGACAACCGAAATCTGCTTCAGCTCATTTTTGTATATTTTCATTTTTCGTATATCAAGCTTCAGTTCCTCCTGTGCTCTCATAAAAATCACAACAATAGCCACAGCAGACACATACTGAGCCGCAATAGTTCCTATGGCAACCCCTGCAACATCCATATGAAAACCGACAACACACAGAATATTCAAAAGCACATTCACCAAGCCCGAAGCCGCAAGGATGTAGAGCGGTCGCTTTGTATCACCCACCGCCCGAAGTACCGCAGCACCATAATTGTAAACAAGTGAGGCAGGCGAACCAAGGAAAAAAATTTTCATATAAAGGGACGCTTTTTCTATTACGTCCGACGGAGTTCCCATAATCTTCAAAAAATAATCTGAAGCAACACAGCCAATAAGAGCTAGGGGAAAGCCCAGTACAAACCCCAGCAAAAGTGACGTATTCAAAGCTCTTGACAAGCCCTGCTTGTCACTTGCTCCATAACATCTCGCACAAAGCACATTGCTTCCCACAGCAAAACCGACAAACAAGTTTACAATCAGGTTCGTAAGGGCAGCCGTTGCCCCCACCGCCGCCAAAGCCGTTTTGTCAGCAAATTTGCCTATTATCATTATATCTGCCGAGTTGTAAAGTTGTTGCATCAGGCTTGTGAGCAACACGGGTATCGCAAAAAACACAAATTTTTTCAGTATCGGACCTTCCGTAAGGTCAACACCCATCTTCATTCCAAGACCTCCCACAAAAGTGCTATTTAAATTCTACCACTTTTTATTTTTTTGTCAATACAAAAAGCAACAACAATATTTGTTTTTTTGCTGTAACTTTTTGTCGATTTCAATCATAAAATATACCGAGGCAAAAAGCTTCAGGAAAGGAATGAAACAATATGAACATTATGCAGAATCAACAACCGGAAGGTTATGCATATGTACCTGTACAAATTGCAAACGACCGTAATCTTTACAGCCCTGAAATGGGGCTTTCAAGAGGTACTATATTCCCCACTTTGGATTTACCTCTGGGAGTTTATGGCAATCAGTCGCTCGACAAGAGGGAGGTTTTCGACAGATGAATGAACGCCGGAATCTTATGAAAGAAATAATGGCATACTCTTTTGCCGCACACGAATGGAACCTTTATCTTGACACACATCCCTGCGATAAAATGGCACTTGAAATGTTCAGGCGTATGGCGGACAAATGTGCCGAGCTAAGGGAAAAATACACAAAAGAATTTGGTCCCATTGTAGCCGAAGATGTCAACAGCACCACCGAATGGACTTGGGTAAACGACCCCTGGCCCTGGAATAATTAAGGAGGTAAACCTATATGTGGAATTATCAAAAAAAATTACAGTACCCCATAAACATCAAAAATCCCAATCCCAAGCTCGCCGCCTTTATCGTCAGTCAATACGGTGGTGCAGATGGCAATTGTTTGGGCACCTCGGCGAATTTTGTGTAAATGGAAATTCCTTTCAAGCAAAATATGAATATCAATAGTTGGATTTCAACCTGAAATCAGGCTGATTCATTTGCCCTTAATTACTACTTGTCCGAAATCTT
>SVKC01000020.1:16870-33049 GCA_015068655.1 Oscillospiraceae bacterium | reverse complement strand
GAATTATTATGAATATCATGCAAGCATGGAGAATTTGGATTTATTACAGATTGTCAAGAGATGACGATAAGGAAATGAATTCACTAAAAAACCAAAGACAAATTTTGATGGACTACATCGAAAAGAACGGACATCAGTTCGTGGGAGAATCATTCGATGACAATGTAAGCGGAATGACCTTTGAGAGAAACGGAATCGAAGAAATCTACCAAGCCGCTGCAGAGCATAGAATGGATGTGGTACTTGTAAAAGACTTATCAAGACTCGGCAGAGAAAAAATTCAAACTGCGATGTTCATCGAATACTTAAGAAGCCACAACATCAGGGTTATAAGTGTAACCGACAACACAGACAGCTTCAACGAAGACGATGAATTCCGTATGGATATGAATCAATTCATCAACCATATGTATGCCAGAGATGTGAGCAAGAAAGTAAGATACGGTTATCGTCAAAAACAGAAAGACAAAGGCGTCTGCAATATGCCTCCAATGGGATATTACAAGGATAAGCTCAAAGACGAAATCGTAATCATGGACGAGCCTGCTGAAATCGTAAGAGAAATCTACACAATGTACCTTGACGGCTTCGGTTTCAAAGCCATTGCAGAAAAGCTGAATAAAGACGGCAAGAAATCTCCGTCATACTATCAAAAGCTTTACAACAACAAAAATCAAGGCTACAACAAGCCGGCAATTACATTCAGGTATCTATGGGACCCGACCGCAGTAAAGCGAGTGTTGACGAATGAGTTCTACACAGGCACACTTGTATGTCACATTGAAGAAACAGACAAGGCGAAAAAGATACGAAGAAAAGTGCCAAAGGAAGAACAGTTCAGGCATGAAAACTATGCACCTGTGATTATACCCAAGGAAGTATGGGATAAGGTTCAAAATCTTATTGAAAGCAAGAAGGAAACCAATGTCCGTGCAAGCTCGGGAAATCCATATCACAGGTATACAGGACTGCTAAAATGCGGTGACTGCGGATGCACCTTTGTCGCAAAAATCAGGAAATGGGGTGACAAGCCTGACAGAGTTGAATATGTCTGCAACGGCTACCACCGATACAAAGGCTACTGCACATCCCACAGAGTTCAGGAAAAGGACTTGGATGCTCTTGTGTATAAAGAACTGTCAAGGCTGAAATCAAAGGCACAGGACAATTGGCTAACCATTGAAGATGAGGTCAAAAAGTGGTTATCGAATAAAGGAAATACCGACAAGAAAATCAGGGACTATCGATCGATGATTGAAAACCTTGAGCTTGAGCAGGAAAATATCCTGATTGAGAGAATCAGAGATATGGAAAACCGTGCTACATACGACAGGATACTTGAAAAAAGAAAGGTTGAAATCGAAAACCTTAAAACAAAAATTCAAGACATACTGAATATGGAGCAGACCATCAAAAAGCGTAAGAAAGAAATCAAGGAAAGCATCGATATACTTAACGGAATCATAGCAGAGGGTGCAATCAGCAATGTAAACTTAAGGCTTCTCGTAAAAGAAATCATAGTTCTCGACATGGAGAACAACGAGCTTGCCCTGGTAATAGTAATGAATGCACCATTCGGTGAGTACGGCGAGCTATTCGATGATGATGGAAATGTAACCCTTGCACACAACGGAGATTACAAACCAATACCTCTCGAAGAAGTGAAAAATTAAAGAAAAAGTGCTTACGGGAGAAATCTCGTAAGCACTTGGAAAATGGTGCAGGTAACAGGACTTGAACCTGCATGAAATTGCTTTCACATGGACCTGAACCATGCGCGTCTGCCAATTCCGCCATACCTGCATATTAAATTATAACCTCATAATTTTTACACGGGAGAGGTAAACCCGAGGAGGAGCAAAACCGCTTAATCCTCAAATATGAAAACGGTTAAACCGAATTCAACAACTTTTCACCGATGTGACGCGAGCAGAACCATGCGCGTCTGCCAATTCCGTCACATCCGCATATAACTCTTGATTCGTATACTTATTGTAACACAAAAGTAAAAACAAATCAAGATATTATCAAATATTAAGTTGTAAGTAGGATTTTTTAATGATATGATGCGAGCAGAACCATGCGCGTCTGCCAATTCCGCCATACATGCATATTAAATTATAACCTCATAATTTTTACACGGGAGAGGTAATCCCAAGGAGAAGTATATCACTCAATCCACGTATGTTGTAAAAAAGTAGAAAATACTTACAACTCAAACATAATAACATACTTTTTCAAATCTTGCAATACTTTTTTAAAAAAAATTTTTACGTTTTTCACATTTTTCACATTTATCTGCGTTTTTTCCGTTTTGTGTTTATTCCCGTGATACCACCTACAGCTCCGCAGATTATTCCAATAGCGAGAGCTGTGAGTGCAGATGTGCCGGGATGCGGTTCGGCGGAAACGATAATTCCAATTACGCACAGAATAAGTGCATAAACAGTGCCGCTGACAGCTCCGAAAACAAGACCTTTCCCCGAAAAGTGTCTGCCGGCCAAAAAACCACACCAAAATACGCCGAGCGCTGTGACGATATTTACGGAAATCTGTATTACCGTATCGGAAAAAGCCTGAAAAGTTGCTAAAAGAGAAAGCAAAAACAAAAGCACAACCGAAAAAACATAAGAAATAAACACTGATTTCAGAATAAAAAGAGCTCCGGGTATAAAGCCTGTGCTCGGAATTTCTGCAGCTCCCCGTGTCTGAATTTGTCTGGACATAGAAATAACCCCCTTTTTGAATTTATCTGTCCTGAGATAAATATATGAAAAAGGGGGCGGTTGTATTACTATTCAACAATAGAAAATGAGAAAGGAAGACATCCTGAATTGAGAATTGCAGCAAGGTGGGTTGCTGTGTCCGCAGTAAAGTCGCCGGAAATAACAACTGTAGGAGACTCGATTTTTGCCATTACTGAGGGGCAAGAAATTATTTGACCATCAACTGTGATAGCTATAGAGTTTTCGCCGCTCGGAAGCTGAGAAATTCTTTCGGTTGCTTCTGCAAAAAGCTTTCTGCCTTCTTCGGTGAAGTTGAGTTCAACGTAGTGAACATTGCTGCCGTCTGCCCCAAGTGAGTCGAAGCGTGCGGTGGCTGAAGTGATGTGGCTGTTGTCAAGAAGTAAATTTCCATCGGCATCCACAAGCCTTAGTTCAGCCGGTGAAGTGATGACATAAATCAGTTTTTCTCTGTCGGTTTCTGAAGGATAGAAAATTTCAAGCTGATTGTTGTCAGAAATCTCAAGCCTTGCTTCCGTGCAGCCAATTGAATCAAGCCGTGTGCGTATAAGAGCAACCGCTGAATTCATTTCCTCGGATGTTGGATTGTCATACTCCGCCTGAAGAGTGATATTTTGCATATCAATATCGGGAGAAGGTGTAAATAAGCCGAATAATGCGACAAAAATACCAATAATTGGATTAAATATACTTTTTATCATAAAAACCTCCTTGAAAAATGCCCTCCGACAGAGTTCGAAGGGCAAAAAACATTATTCTTCTGTATTTTCAGGTTCGTCATCAATTTCTTCGAGAACCTCGGGACCTCTCTTGAGAAAACGGCTTACGGCACTACGATCAACAGTGATGTATGACTTGGTTACGCCGATACCTGATTCGAGCACGAAAAGGTCATCCTTGATTCTTGTGATTTTGCCGTGAATTCCGCCGATTGTGGCAACCTCGTCGCCAACCTTCAATGCTGCAAGCATATTTTTGAGCTCTTTTTCCTTTTTCTTCTGAGGTCTTATGAGAATAAAATAGAAAACAACAAGCATAATAACCATCATAATAATTGGTGCGAAGCTCATAGTTGCAGGAACTTCACCTGTGCCTGCCCCCTGTGCAAAAGCTGTAATAAACATTTTTTGTTTACCTCCTGAGTAAAATAATTTTTATCGGGAAAATTAATCCCCGAAAAAGCATTGCTACAATTATAACCCTTTTTTTGGAATAATGCAAGGGGTAAATTGCATTTTATTGTTAATTTTTTGTTAAATTCTTTGTGAAAGCTTTCCCAGATTTGCTTTTCGGAAGTCTTCAAAGCAACCGTTGTCCAAAGAATTGCGTATATCCTCCATAAGCTTGTTGTAGAAGGAGAGGTTGTGAATAACAGCAAGACGGAGGGCGAGAATTTCGTTTGCTTTGAAAAGATGTCTCAGGTAGCCCTTTGAAAAATTACGGCAGGTGTGACAGTTGCAGTTCGGGTCAAGAGGGGAGTCGTCAGTTTCATATTTTGCGTTGTTGATATTCACCATACCGAGTGATGTGAAAAGTGTTCCGTGTCTTGCATTTCTGCTGGGCATTACGCAGTCAAAAAAGTCAACACCGCGGTATACTCCTTCGATAATATTTTCGGGAGTTCCGACTCCCATAAGGTATCTGGGCTTGTCAACAGGTGCAAAAGGTTCAACTGCTTCGATGATGTCATACATAACCTCAGCCGGTTCGCCAACAGCAAGACCGCCTATTGCGTATCCGTCAAGACCAAGGTCTGCAATCTGCTTCATATTTTCAATTCTGAGGTCGCTGTACGTGCTTCCCTGATTGATTGCAAAAAGAAGCTGATTCTTGTTTATGGTGTCATCAAGGGAATTGAGACGCTGCATTTCATCCTTGCATCGCTTGAGCCAGCGTACGGTCATTTCAGAGGATGCTTTTGCATAATCCTTTTCACAGGGATTCTCTATACATTCGTCAAATGCCATAGCGATAGTGGAAGCAAGATTAGATTGTATCTGCATACTTTCTTCCGGACCCATAAAGATATGATGTCCGTCGATGTGAGACTGAAAGTATACGCCTTCTTCTTTGATTTTCCTCAGCTTTGAAAGTGAAAACACCTGAAAACCACCGCTGTCTGTGAGAATGGGTCTGTCCCAGTTCATAAACTTGTGAAGGCCGCCAAGGGATTTTACGACCTTGTCACCGGGACGAAGGTGGAGGTGGTAGGTATTCGAAAGCTCAACCTGACAGCCTATTTCCTTCAGGTCAAAGGTATCAAGTCCGCCCTTTATGGCTGCGGCTGTGCCTACGTTCATAAACACAGGGGTCTGTATAGTGCCGTGAACTGTATTGAATTCACCGCGTCGTGCTTTTCCTTCTTTTTTCAGTAGTTTAAACATAAATCTGCCTTTCCTTTTTTGTAATTATTCAATCAGCATTGCATCACCGAAGCTGAAAAATCTGTAATTCTCTGCAATGGCAACCTCGTATGCCTTCATTATGTGTTCTCTGTCATAAAGTGCCGAAATCAGCATAAGGAGAGTTGATTCGGGGAGATGGAAGTTTGTGATAAGGGCGTCCACTGCTTTGAATTTGTATCCGGGGTATATAAATATTTGCGTGTCGCCTGATTGTACGGGAATGGTTCCGTCAGCCGCGGCAACGGACTCAAGGGTTCTCACGGATGTAGTTCCAACCGCAACAATCCTGCCCCCCGTTTTTCGGGTTTCGTTGATTATGTCGGCTGTTTCCTTTGAAACCTCATAGTATTCCGAATGCATATGGTGGTCCTCAATATTGTCAACAGATACGGGACGAAAGGTTCCCAGACCTACGTGGAGGGTAACAAAGGCTGTTTTTACACCCTTTTGACGTATTTTCTCAAGCAGCTCGTCAGTGAAATGAAGTCCTGCTGTTGGGGCTGCTGCCGAGCCTTCAATTTTTGAATAAACCGTCTGATAGCGGTTTTTGTCCTCGAGTTTTTCCTTTATATAAGGCGGGAGGGGCATTTCACCGAGCTTGTCAAGGAGTTCTTCCCATACGCCTTTAAATTCAAATTTCACGATGCGGTTTCCGTCGTCGCGAACCTCAATAATCTCTGCACAAAGGAGTCCGTCACCAAATATAAAGCGGCTTCCGACTTTTGCTTTTTTGCCGGGACGGAGAATAACCTCCCATGTGTCTATGTTTAACCGTTTGAGAAGTAAAAATTCAATTTTTCCGCCGCTGTTTTCCTTGACGCCGTAAAGTCTTGCGGGGATAACACGAGTGTTGTTCATAACAAGACAATCGCCGGGATTCAGATAATCACAAATGTCATAAAAATGTTTGTGGGAAATTTCGTGAGTTTTTCTGTTGAGTACCATAAGCTTTGATGCCGTTCTGTCGCTGAGCGGTGTCTGTGCAATCATTTCTTGCGGCAGGTCATAATAAAAATCCTTTATATCCAAGAGTATTTTGTCCTTTCTCTGCTGTATTTTGAAATCAGTATGCTTTTTCGAGATGTGTGCCGGTATAGTAGTGGGTAAGAATTTCTTCATAGTCGAAACCCGCTTCTGCCATACCTTTTGCACCGTATTGGCTCATACCAACACCGTGTCCCCAGCCTTCACCGGAAAAGGTGTATGTGTCGGGGTCGCCGCCTGTGACGGTTGATGAATAGCTTTTTGTTGTTTTTCCATTTGTGGCAACATATTTCCCGCTGATTGTTTCAGTTTTGTTGTTTCCTGAAAGCACCGAAACGCTGTCAAGCGTTTTTTCTTTCGATGAGTTGTACGATGAAAGAAAAACGGAAGGGTGTGTGATTATGCCGCCTTTTGTTATTGTATATTTTTGGCTGTATGTAGCTTCGCTGAATACAGTACGGCATTTTTCACGTTCAAAGATTTTTTCGCCTTCGGTTCCTGTTACACGCAGCTTTACCACACGACCGGCATCGCTGTATTCTATTGCGGAAATGTCGGTTACAGTTCCTATCCCATAGCTTTTCATAAGCTCCGTTGCTCGTGCTGTTGTAAGCTTTTTCTCCCATTTTCCGTTGTAAACATTTTCTGTGTCCTCGTAGGAGTTGTCAACGCTTACGAGATAAGGGAAGTTGCTTCCCCATACATTTTTTACGTTCTCGGTGGAAGAACCCATTGATGAAGAATAAACTGCCTGAACAAGCTGATTTTCATAGAATAAGAGTTCGCCTCTTGTTTCATCAACAGCAGTATGAACATTCTTGCTTTGGTCGGCTGTTGAGGAATATGCCTGACAGCATACGGTTTTGCATACGTCAAAGCCGTATTTGTTGTGATAGTTTATTCTGCCAAGAGCAAAGTTCCTTGCGCATACGGCTTGGGTTTTCAAGGCTTCAACGTGCCATGAGGGTGACATCTCACGACATACAACGCTGTACAGATAGTCCTCAACGGGAACAATGTTCACAACGGTGAGAGCTTCGGAACCGAGAGCCTTGCATTCAAAGCCGCCACGGTATGTTCCCTTTGAAGAGCCTGAAATAGTGAGAAACGAGTCGGAGTTTTGTCTGTCTGCACTGAAAACTGCAAGCCCTGCTGTGCTGTGGTCAACAACAAGTATTATGTTTCCGGTTTCGTTGTCCGTGAGACAAAGAGCATTGGCTGACAATGCTACTGGGATTGCATATGCACCGCCGTTGTCGGCCTGCCACTGAGCATCGTTCTGGTTTGTGAAAACACCGCTGAATGCACAGTAGGAGGAATTGTAATATGCCGGAAACACGTTCACACCTGCCCCTCTGAGTTCGGCGAGGGAATCTTCAAGCTCTTCCCTTGTTGAATGGGAGGAATGAAGAAGGTGGTATGTTCCTGCATAACTTTTGAGTGCCTTGACAGAGGTTGTGCCAACGGTCTCCAAAGGATAAAAGCTCCTGTCCGAAGAAAATCCTATGTCAAAGCCTTTGATACTTTCCAACGTAAGTGAGCTTTGAGTGTCAGAACCATAATATATTCCGACACGGAGAGTGTCCTGATATTCAGCTGCATAGGAATTTACAAAGGTAAAGCATATGACAGCGGCAAAAAAAACACACGCTGATATTTTTCTTAATATTGTTTTCATAATCTCTCAGTCCTAACCGTAAAAATTACCCTATCCAAAAAATTCGACAAATATTGAGGAAAATCCTTTTATTTTATGTTAAATTTGTGTTACAAAAAATAATTGACAATCGGAGTACATTATCATATAATATTTAGAGATAGTAAATACATAAGGAGGAGTTTTTGAAATGAAAACTTATAACGTAGGAATTATCGGTGCTACCGGTATGGTAGGACAGAGATTTATTACTCTGCTTGCGGAGCACCCCTGGTTCAATATAAAAATACTTGCCGCTTCTTCAAGAAGTGCCGGCAAAAAATATACCGAAGCTGTGGGAAACCGTTGGGCAATGACCGTTGAAATTCCTGAGAAGGTAAAGGATATGGTTATTCTTGATGCCACTGCGGACATCGAAAAGATTGCGTCACAGGTTGATTTTGTATTCTGTGCTGTTGATATGAAAAAGGACGAAATCCGTGCCCTTGAAGAAGCTTATGCAAAGGCTGAATGTCCTGTTGTTTCAAACAACTCTGCTCACAGACATACAAAGGATGTTCCCATGATTGTTCCTGAAATCAATCCCGAACACGCAGAAATTATTGCAGCTCAGAGAAAGAGACTGGGCACAAAGCGCGGTTTTGTTTCTGTAAAGTCAAACTGCTCACTTCAGAGCTATGTTCCCGCTCTTCATCCTCTTATGAAATATGGCATCAAGGAAGTTCTTGCCTGCACATATCAGGCAATTTCAGGTGCAGGAAAAACATTTGAAACATGGCCTGAAATGGTTGACAACCTCATTCCTTATATCGGCGGTGAGGAAGAAAAGAGTGAAATCGAGCCTCTCAAAATTTGGGGCAAGATTGAAGGCGATGAAATTGTTGATGCAGTATCTCCTGCGATTACAACACAATGTCTCCGTGTTCCCGTTTCTGACGGACACACAGCGGCTGTGTTTGTGAGATTTGAAAATAAGCCCACAATCGAACAAATCAAGGAAGACTGGAAAAACTTTAAGGGTGAGCCTCAGGAGCTTGAGCTTCCTTCAGCTCCCAAACAGTTCCTCAATTATTTTGAAGAGGATAACCGTCCTCAGGCAAAGAGTGAACGTAATCTTGAAGGCGGTATGGCAGTGTCTATGGGTCGTCTCCGTGAAGACAGCCAGTATGATTACAAGTTTGTATGTCTTTCTCACAATACCCTGAGAGGTGCGGCAGGCGGAGCTGTTCTTATGGCAGAGCTTCTTGCGGCAAAGGGTTACTTCGATTAATCTTCAAATTGCGTATCCTTTGAATTACGAAACATAAAGCGGTGTTGCTTCCCACGGCAGTGCCGTAAAAAATAATGTTTCTGTGGGAAGAAAGGTTGTGTGATTTTATGAAAAAACCGATTTTTACGGGTTCGGGTGTTGCTTTGGTTACTCCTTTTTCCGAAAAGGGAGTGAATTTTGAAAAAATTGGCGAATTGATAGAATTTCACATTACACACAAGACGGATGCGCTGATAATTTGTGGAACAACGGGAGAAAAATCTACCCTTTCTGTGCCTGAACACAAAGATGTTCTCAGGTTTTGTGCGGAAAGAGTGAACGGAAGAATTCCTATTATTGCAGGTACAGGCGGGAATGATACCAATGCATCGGTTGCACTTTCGCAGTATGCGGAATATGTTGGTTATGACGGCTTGCTTCTTGTTACGCCTTATTACAACAAGGCTACACAAAAAGGCTTGTGTGTACATTACGGCACCATTGCTGAAAACACAAAGCTTCCGATTATACTCTATAATGTTCCGTCCAGAACAGGGGTGGCAATTTCTCTTGATACCCTGAAATATCTTGACGAAAAATACGAGAACATCAATGCAATCAAGGAAGCAAGCGGAGATGTTGCTTTTGCGGCGAAAATAAAGGCTCATACCAATCTTTGTGTTTATTCGGGAAATGATGATGTTACTGTTCCGATTATGGCTCTGGGCGGTCAGGGTGTTATTTCGGTGGTTGCAAACATTTTGCCGGAGGAAACTCACAATATGTGTGAGCTTGTAGCTTCGGGCAGACTTGATGAAGCAAACAAGATTTATCTTGGTATGCTTGATGTTATGGATGCGATGTTTTTTGAAGTAAATCCGATTCCCGTGAAGACAGCAATGAATCTTTTGGGATTTGAAGTGGGTGGATTCAGACTTCCGCTTTGTGAAATGGAAGAAAAGAATGTTGCAAGACTCGAAGATGCTTTGAGAAACTACGGATTGCTTCAATAATATAAGAAAAACCGGAGTGCAGATGTAGCTTGTCTGCACTCTTTTACAAAAGGTGGAATAAAAATGGTAAATATACTTTTATGCGGTGCAAACGGAAAAATGGGACACGCCGTAAGAGCGGTTGCGTCACAACAGAGCGAGTTTGTAAAAATTGTTGCGGGATTTGATGTGATGGATACTACAGCTGATGATTTCCCTGTTTATGACAGTATCGAAAAGGTAACAGAAAAAATTGATTGTATCATTGATTTTTCGCATATTTCAATGACCGATGCGATTATGGATTTTGCAAAGGCAAACAAAATTCCGGCAGTTATATGCACAACCGGTCTTTCGAAGGACCAGCTTTCAAAAATGGAGTTTTACTCAAAAGAGACGCCTATATTCTTTTCTGCAAATATGTCAATCGGTGTAAATCTCCTTATTGATCTTGTGTGCAAGGCCTCAAAGCTCCTTGAAGATAACTTTGATATTGAGATAGTTGAAAAGCATCACAACCAGAAGCTGGATGCACCCAGCGGAACGGCACTTGCCATTGCGGATGCTATTTCAGATACCGTTGCATATAGCCCGAAATATACCTTTGACCGTCATTCAGTGAGAAAGAAGAGAGAAAGGGAAGAAATCGGAATTCACGCTGTCCGTGGCGGAAATATTGTAGGCGAGCATACGGTTGTTTTTGCGGGAACGGATGAAGTTATTGAAATCAAGCATCAGGCAACCTCAAAAACTGTTTTTGCTGTTGGTGCTGTCCGTGCGGCAATCTTTATGAAAGACAAGCCGGCAGGAATGTACAATATGACCGATTTGGTAAAAGGGTAGTTTTTTTATTGATAAAAAATAGTCAAAGTCATTTTCTGTCGTTCTATTGACTTTTTTGAAATTATATGGGATAATTATTCCATATGGATGACGGAGTGCTATCCGAGAAAACTCGAACAGTATAACCATGAGCCGAAGCATTCATTGTGCTTCGGCTAATTTTATATATTTATGCAAAATAATGCACGGCTTGCCGTGCCCATACTTCTTTTCAGATGTGTCCGCAAATGAACAGAAGTGAAAAATACATATTGCGGACAGAACGGAGATTTTTATGAAAAAATCAACAATTATCAAGCTGGTTGTTATTCTTCTTGCTATTGTTGCTGTTGTTGTGAGTGCAGTTATGGTAAGAACTGATGTAACGACAATAGACTGTGCAACATGCAGTGATGCAGGGGAAATTCTTGCAGAATGCGAAGAATGCGGCGGCGTAGGTACTGTTCCTTCGGGAAGCAACTACTATGCAACATTTGTATCACTTCTTCCCCCGATTCTTGCAATTATCCTTGCTCTGGTAACAAAAGAGGTTTATTCTTCATTGTTCCTCGGAATTGTTATTGCAGGTCTTTTCGCAAACAACTTCCACGCAGTTGCGGCAATGGATACAATCCTCGGAGACGGACTTATCGGTGCGGTTGAAGGTACGGCCGGCATCTTTATTTTCCTGGTGGTTCTCGGTATTCTTGTTGCTCTTGTCAACAAGGCAGGCGGAAGTGCTGCTTTCGGTGCTTGGGCTGAAAAACACATCAAGTCAAGAACAGGTGCTATGTTTGCAACCTTTGTTCTCGGTATTCTTATTTTCATTGATGACTATTTCAATTGTCTGACTGTTGGTTCTGTTATGAAGCCTGTTACGGACAGCCACAAGATTTCAAGAGCGAAGCTTTCATACCTTATTGATGCAACAGCAGCTCCTGTTTGTATGATTGCTCCTATTTCATCATGGGCTGCAGCTGTTTCAAGCTACGCTCCAGAGGGTACTTCGGGTATTGCAATGTTTGTTCAGGCAATTCCCTACAACTTCTATTCACTTCTGACATTTGTGTTCATTATTGTTCTTTGTATTTCAAAGTGGGATTTCGGTCCTATGAAGCTTCACGAAATGAATGCTATCAACAAGGGCGACCTCTTCACAAGCGGTGAAAGAATTCAGGAGGAAGAAGAGGTTGTTTCAGGAAAAGCAAAGGTTGTTGACCTGGTTCTTCCTATTGTTGTTCTCATTATAATCTGTGTTCTGGCTCTTATTTATGTGGGCGGCTTCTTTGGCGTGGACATCTGGGGCGGCACAGAATGTGCAGGTGACTTCATTGCTTCCTTCGGTAATACAGATGCAACCTTCGGTCTTCCCTGGGGTTCAATTATTGCTCTTGTGCTCACTATTGCATACTTTATGCTCAGAAGACTTGTTTCCTTCAAGGAAGCTATGGAATGTGTCCCCAAGGGCTTTATCGCAATGGTTCCTGCAATTCTCATTCTGACCTTTGCGACAGCGCTCAAGAATGTAAACAGCCTTATGGGTTATGCAACGTACGTAGAAGCACTTCTTGCAAACGCAAGTGCTCTCAAGAATCTGCTTCCCGCTGTTATCTTCATTGTTGCTTGTGTTCTTGCTTTTGCAACAGGTACATCATGGGGAACATTTGGTATTCTTATCCCCATTGTTACTGTTATATTTGAAGCCGGCGATCCGCTTCAGGTTATCGGTATGTCAGCTTGTCTTGCAGGTGCGGTTTGCGGTGACCACTGTTCACCTATTTCCGATACAACTATTATGTCATCTGCAGGTGCTCGTTGTGACCACTTGAATCATGTTTCAACACAGCTTCCTTATGCAATTACTGTTGCTGTAGTATCCTTTATTTCATTTGTTCTTGCAGGATATATCCATAACTGGTACATTGTATTTCCTATTGGTGTTGTTCTCACTGTGGGGGCAATGTTTGTTATCAACAAGATTTCAGGAAAGAAAGCATAATATATGCGGTTTATTAAGCCCGGGAATGAACCCCGGGCTTTTTTTCTGCACAAAACTGTTGACCGAACGGGAAAAATAGAATATAATTAGACACAGAAGGGCAGGTGCAATTATGAATTTACAGCATATGAGATACGCTCTGGAGGTCGCAAAAGTCGGGTCTCTCAACAAGGCGGCGGAAATCTTGCTTGTGGCAAGTCCGAACATAAGCCGTTCCATAAAGGAGCTGGAGACGGACCTCGGAATAACTGTTTTTGAGCGTACAAAAAAAGGTATGAGCCTCACTCCGGAGGGAGAAGAGTTTATGGGTTTTGCCAGAGAAATTCTGGGTAAGATTGAGCAGGTGGAGAAGTTCTACAAGGAAGGTGCTCCCACAAAACAGAAGTTTTCTATTTCTGTTCCCCGTGCCTGTTATATTTCGGAAGCCTTTGCAGAATTTTCTCAACGTCTCGGAAAGGAACCTTGCGAGATTTTTTACAAAGAGACAAATTCCCAACGAACAATTCATAATATGGTAAACCACGATTACAAGCTTGGGATTATACGTTATGCTGAAAACTATGACAAGTATTTCAAGGCTATGCTTGAAGAAAAAGGCTTTGAATATGAGCTGATAACAGAGTTTTCTTATTCCCTGATTATGAGCGAAGAAAGTCCTCTTGCAGAAAAAGAAGATATTTCTTTTGATGATTTGAAGAGCTTTATTGAAATAGCTCATGCTGACCCTTATGTACCCTCTATGCCTACTTCAAAGGTGGTGAAGGAGGAGCTTCCGGACAACATTGAAAGACGTATATATATTTTTGAACGGGCAAGTCAGTTTGACCTGTTGAGCAGCAATCCCGAAACCTTTATGTGGGTGTCGCCGGTTCCTGAGACTTTGTTGGAAAGATATGGAATTGTGCAAAAAAAATGCGCGCAGAACAAGAAAGTATATAAGGATGTTCTCATATACAGAAAGGGCTACAAGCTCAGCAACCTTGACAGACTTTTTGTAAATGAGCTTCTCAATGAAAAAACGAAGATTTTCAGTTAGAAAGAATATAGTGTAAATGAATGGGTGTTATCATTTTTGATAACACCCATTATATGTTTTAAGAATTTACAAATTTAAAAAGGAATGTTAAAATGTTAACAAATTGAGAAAAAAGCAGTATATATATATTACGGAGGGAAAAGAAATGACTACAAAGAATTATGAAATAACAGATTCTGTTGAAACCCTTGAAGAAGCCATAAGACGCACAAGAGATGCACAGAAGATTTTTGCAACCTACACACAGGAACAGGTTGACAGGATTTTTCTGGCTGCAGCATCGGCTGCAAACAAAGCGAGAATTCCTCTTGCCAAAATGGCTGTTGAAGAAACGGGAATGGGTGTTGTAGAAGACAAGGTGATAAAAAACAATTATGCTTCAGAATATATCTACAATGCTTACAAAGAAACAAAGACCTGCGGGGTTATAGAAGAGGACAAGGCATTCGGAACAAAAAAAATTGCTGAGCCTATCGGTGTGATTGCGGCAGTTATTCCTACAACCAACCCCACATCCACAGCAATTTTCAAGTGCCTTCTTGCACTCAAAACAAGAAACGCTATTATAATTTCTCCTCATCCCAGAGCAAAGAATTGTACTATTGCGGCGGCAAAGCTTGTGCTTGAAGCGGCAGTTGCGGCAGGAGCTCCTGAGGGTATTATTGACTGGATTGATGTTCCCAGTCTTGATATGACAAATACCGTTATGAAGGAAGCTGACATAATCCTTGCAACAGGCGGTCCGGGAATGGTTAAGGCAGCATATTCAAGCGGAAAGCCAGCTCTCGGCGTAGGTGCAGGCAATACTCCTGCAATTATTGACGACAGTGCGGATATTCTCCTTGCAGTTAACTCTATTATTCATTCAAAAACATTTGATAACGGTATGATTTGTGCATCAGAACAGTCGGTTATTGTTCTTGAAAGTATCTATGCTGAGGTAAAGGAAGAATTTGCGGCAAGAGGCTGTTACTTCCTGAGTGACAAGGAAACCGAGCAGGTGAGAAAGACAATAATTATCAACGGTGCCCTGAATGCGAAAATTGTCGGTCAGACGGCAGCAAGGATTGCAGAGCTTGCGGGCGTTGATGTTCCGGGGGGAACAAAAATCCTTATCGGTGAAGTTGAGTCGGTTGAGCTTTCGGAAGAATTTGCACACGAAAAGCTTTCTCCCGTACTTGCAATGTACAAGGCAAAGAATTTCAGCGAAGCTCTTGAAAAAGCTGAAAGATTGGTTGAGGATGGAGGCTTTGGACATACATCTTCTGTATATCTCAACGAAGTGACCGAAACGGAAAAAATAAACGAATTCGCGGCAAGAATGAAAACCTGCCGAATTCTGGTAAATACTCCTTCTTCACATGGCGGTATCGGGGATCTCTACAACTTCAAGCTGGCACCCAGCCTTACACTCGGTTGCGGTTCGTGGGGCGGCAACTCGGTATCTGAAAACGTTGGTGTAAAGCATCTTTTGAATATAAAAACAGTAGCAGAAAGAAGGGAAAATATGCTTTGGTTCCGTGCACCTGAAAAGGTATATATCAAGAAGGGCTGTCTGCCGGTAGCTCTTGACGAATTGAAAACTGTAATGGGCAAAAAGAGAGCCTTTATCGTAACAGATAATTTCCTTTATGAAAACGGATATACAAAACCGATTACAGACAAGCTTGATGAAATGGGAATCGTACACACAACCTTCTTTGATGTACAGCCTGACCCGACACTTCTCAATGCAAAGAACGGTGCAATGCAAATGGCTGCATTCAAGCCTGACACAATTATTGCACTCGGCGGCGGTAGTGCTATGGATGCGGCAAAGATTATGTGGGTTCTCTATGAACATCCCGAAGCTGACTTTATGGATATGGCAATGAGATTTATTGACATCAGAAAGAGAGTTTATACCTTCCCGAAAATGGGCGAAAAGGCATACTTTATTGCAATTCCTACATCTGCAGGAACAGGCTCGGAGGTTACGCCCTTTGCGGTTATTACAGACGAGCAGACAGGCGTGAAATATCCTCTTGCTGATTACGAGCTTATGCCTGATATGGCAATCATTGATACAGACTTCCATATGTCTGCTCCAAAGGGCTTGACCGCGGCATCAGGTATTGATGCAGTAACACATGCAATAGAAGCCTATGCAGCAATGCTCGCAACAGATTATACAGACGGTCTTGCTCTCAAGGCACTTAAAACAGTGTTTGAGTATCTCCCCAGGGCATACGAAAACGGTCAGACAGACGTAGAGGCAAGAGAGAAAATGGCAAACGCCGCAACAATGGCCG
>SVKC01000020.1:0-16860 GCA_015068655.1 Oscillospiraceae bacterium | reverse complement strand
TTCCTTGGAGTTTGTCATTCAATGGCACACAAGCTTGGCGCATTCCATCATCTTCCCCACGGTGTGGCAAACGCTCTTATGATAGAAGAGGTTTTGAAATTCAATGCTTCTGAAGCTCCTGCAAAAATGGGTACATTCTCACAGTACGATCATCCTCATACACTCAGCCGTTATGCTGAAGTGGCGGATTATCTCGGAATCAAGGGCAAGAACGATAACGAAAAGCTTGAAGGACTTATCAAGGCAATCAACGACCTGAAAGCGAAGGTTGGAATAAAGGAAACAATAAAAGATTATGGCATTGATGAAAAGGCGTTTATGGATAACCTTGACGAAATGGTTGAACAGGCATTTGACGACCAGTGCACAGGTGCAAATCCCAGATACCCTCTTATGTCCGAGATTAAACAGATGTATTTGAATGCATATTACGGAAAGCATTTTGAGGAAAAGGCTATGCCCGACAAAACTCAGGTAAAAAAGAGCAGAAAGGCGTAAAGTGAGGGAGGAAAGAAATATGAATTTTGAAAATGTAATAGCTGTAAGAAAGAACAAAAAGATTTACCGTGACGGCGATAAGTGTATTAAGGTGTTTGATGAGAATTATTCAAAAGCGGATGTTTTGAACGAAGCATTGAATCAGGCAAGAATTGAAGAAACGGGTCTCAATATTCCCAAAATTCTTGAAGTAACAATGATTGAAGGGAAATGGGCAATCGTAACGGAATATATTGAAGGAAAAACTCTTGCACAGCTTATGGAAGAAAATGAGGAAAAGAAGGAAGTATACCTTTCGCTTCTTGTTGACCTCCAGCTTGAGGTTCATTCAAAGAAGTCACCTCTTCTCAACAAGCTCAAGGACAAGATGAACCGCAAGATAAGTGCATCGAGTCTTGATGCAACAACACGTTATGAGCTTCATACCCGTCTTGAGGGTATGCCCAAACACACAAAGGTTTGTCATGGCGACTTCAATCCGTCAAACATTATAATTACAGAGGACGGTACGCCCTATATCCTTGACTGGTCACACGCAACACAGGGGAATGCATCTGCTGATGCGGCAAGAACTTATCTTTTGTTCTGGCTCAGCGGTGATACAGATGGTGCAAAGAAGTATCTGGAGCTTTTCTGCAAGCAGAGTAATACGGCAATGCAGTATGTTCAAAAGTGGATGCCCATTGTTGCCGCTTCTCAGTCAGTAAAAGGAAACGAAGAAGAACGTGAGCTTCTGCTTTCCTGGGTTGACGTTGTTGATTATGAATAATTGATATTTTGCGGATATACCCCGATTGGGTATATCCGCAATTTTTGTCCGTTTAAATTGCATTTTTAGTGTTAAAATAGTATCAAAGGAGTTGAAGCTATGAAACTAACGGACAAAAAAATAATTCGTTTCGGTGAATACCTTCGTAACGAAGAAAGAGCGGAAGCAACATCTGAAAAGTATGTAAGAGACATTACAGCTTTTGGTACGTGGTGCGGCGGTGAAGAAATTACGAAAAGCCGTGTCCTTGAATACAAGAACCACCTGACAAAAAGTTATGCAGTATCAAGTGTAAACTCAATGTTATCTGCTTTGAATTGCTTTTTTGATTTTGTGGGCAAAAGTGAACTCAAGGTAAAGCTTTTGAAGGTTCAGAAACAGATTTTTACGGACAAAGAAAGAGAATTGACAAAGCTTGAATATGAACGTTTGTTGAAGGCTGCAAAACAAAAAAACAACAAAAGGTTGTATTATTTGATGCAAACAATTTGCTCAACGGGCATCAGGGTATCGGAATTGAAAAATATTACCTGCGAAGCAGTGAGAAATGGTAAAGCTACTATAAGCTGTAAAGGCAAAACGAGAGTAGTTATTCTCCCAAAACAGCTTTGCAAGATGCTGAAAGGATATATGAAAGAGAACAACCTGAAAAGAGGTTCTGTTTTCATAAGCCGAAACGGAAATCCACTTGACCGCTCTAATATATGGTCTGATATGAAAAAACTGTGCAAAAGTGCAGGAGTGTCTGAAAGAAAGATTTTCCCACATAACCTGAGACATCTATTTGCAAGAACTTTTTATACGGTTCAGAAGGATGTGGTGAGGCTTGCGGATATCCTTGGACATTCAAGCGTGAACACAACAAGAATTTATACAATGGAAAGCGGTGAAATACACCGACAGCAGATACAGATGCTTGGATTGCTTCGGTGCTGAAAAAGAAAATACCACATAATCGGAATTATGTGGTAAAGATAAGCAAATACATATTTATTATATAACTGATTATAACATAAATAAGACAATTTGTCAATGATTTATCTGAAAAAATAGTAAAATTCAACAAAAAAGCGTATAACAACACAGACTAATGTAAATTTTTTCAGACATTAGTCTTAAAATGTTGTCCGCAGAACTGTTTTTTTGCAAAAAGATGTTCAAAAAGAATATTGAAAAGCTGTATATTACCACATAATTCCGATTATGTGGTAAAACAAAAGAATGGAGACAGCAGGAGAAGATGCGGATAATTGTGAGACGTTTTTTTGATTTGACTTTGCCGATGATAGGATTGTCTGCTATTGCAAACTTTTTGATGACAAAAACCTTTCTGCCTTTGACACAGGATGTGTTGGGAATAGTAATGCTTTTTGTTGCCTTGCTTTATTTTTTGCTTAACGGGTTTTTCCTGCGCTGTTGTTTCAGGGCGGCATATCAAACAATGGATTATTATTTGGATAATCTGTTTGCATATATACTGTTTGCCGCAGCTTTGACAGCAGCTTATATCGTTCTTGATTCAAATACTTATATGTGGATGTTTTCTCTCACAATGACTTTTTCGGTTTTGTTCGAAACGGTAAGCGATTTTGGTTCTTTTCTTATATTCAACGGAATAGTTATTTTAATGACATTGTCGGTTCCGTATTTTGAATAGGAGGCAGGAATGAAGAAAAAAAGTATTTGTTCAAACTGCAAAACGGGAGCCATTCTATATAAGATTGACCCATTGGCTCCTGAATGTCCTTATATGACGCAATGTGATGGAAAACAATGTGCAAGGTTCGTTGCACTGAAAAAGAAAAGCCTTTTTAATCGAATATATCAGAAAATGAGACATTCTTGAAACGACCTCTCAATTGTTGGGCTTTGAGTATTACACCTGAGAGAAACGTCATCCCTGAAAGAACAATGTCTCATTTTCTGATTTTTTCGTTTATATGTATAATTAGTTCAGTTAAAGCATGTGAACCAAGCGAGGAACACCTTTTTCAAGGTTGTGCTGAAGGCAGATGATTCTGCCTTAAAACTGATTTTTTTCAGGTCAATATTTTCAGCAGCAACCAGAGGAAACTCAAAGGTTTCGTTGCTGCCAAGGGTTATGAAAAGAGTTCCAATAGTATCTCCCTTGCTGATTGGTGCCTGCAAATCCTCGAATGGGATTGGAGAAAAGCTCAGGCTGCTTTCTTCTCCGTCCTTTAAAGGAAGAATAATATCTTCGGAAATCGAAAGAGAGACGGTGTCAGAGTAACCGTTTTTCACGGAAGCAACAGAGACAAATTCTCCTGCTGTTTTCACCTTTTGGGGTATGTATTCCGAAAAGCCTTGGTTGAAAAGAGCGATATGGTCATTCCAGTCATCGGGGGCATTCAATGTTACACAGACAAAACACATACCATTTCGTTCTACCGCAGACACAAGGCATCTGCCTGTGGCTTTTGTAAAGCCTGTTTTCACTCCGATACAGCCGTCAATCATATGCAGAAGCTTGTTGTGATTGGAAAGCTGTCTTGCCGGGTCTCCGTTTCTTCGCGGGAGTATTTTTTTTGAAGTTGATACGATTTCACGAAACTTTGGATTTTTCAGTGCAAAGGCGGTTATTTTTGCCAAATCCTGTGCGGTGGTATAATGGTTTTCATCGGACAATCCGTGTGGGTTTGTGAAATGGGAGTTGTACGCTCCGGCTTTTTCGGCAGTTTGGTTCATCAGTGTTGCAAATTTTTCGGTTGAGCCTGAAATATGCTCTGCAATAGCTGTTGCTGCATCATTGCCTGACACCAGCATAAGCCCCCACAAAAGGTCTTCGAGGGAAAGCTCCTCGTTGAGTGCGAGATACATTGACGAGCCCTCGACCCCATATGCTGTGGGCGAGATTTTTGCAACAGAGTCAAGTTTGCCGTTTTCCAATGCGCAAAGGGCTGTTACTATTTTGGTTGTGCTTGCCATACCTGCTTTCTTTTCGGCATTTTGAGAAAAAAGAACCCTTCCGGTATTTGCATCAATCAAAATTGCGCATTGAGCCGAAAGGGCAAGGCTGTTTTGGGGAAGAACCGCAAACAGCAAAAAGGTACACAGAAGAAGTAAAAATATCCGTTTCAAAAAACAACACCTCTTTTAATAATGTATTAAAAGAGGTGTCAGATTATTCATTGATATATTTCTTGATTTCGTCAATCATATCCCGTGTGGTTTTGTAACCGTCTTCGTACATTGCACGGAGCTTTTGGGGATTACGCTCGGTGCGCTTGAAACCGGAGGTGTCGTGCGGCATAATTGTAATCATTTTTCCGTTATCGGTCAATTTGAATATTTCGTCACGTGACTGATTGTATCTTTCTGAGCGTGAAAGCAGTGCATCACCAAATTTTGGATATTTTTTGTATGCGAGATTTGCAAGCTTTGCTGCGGATTCACTATCCTTTGCATAGGTGCGTTCACGGGTGAGAACTGTTATAACCTTGTCACAGCCATCGGAAAAGGCTTTCCGGAAAGGAATGGGGTCGCTGATACCGCCGTCCATATATATTTTGCCATCAATAGGGACAGGCTGGAACAAAAAGGGAAGAGCACAACTTGCCCAAAGAAGCTGAAGATGCTTTTCGCGGTCGTCCTTGGGAAGTTCAATGTATTCAGCAAGACCGGTTTCGATGTTTGTAAGGGTTGCAACGGATTTTGCGGGATTGTTTTCAAATGCCTCAAAATCAAAAGGTACAAGCTTTTCGGGAATTTCACGAAAAGCAAAGTCCATATTGTAATAGCTTCTTTTTTTCGGATTAAAAAGATGCCGATAACCCATATATCTTTTGTCGTGCATATACTTTGTTGAAAGCTCTAAGTTTCTGCCAATCTGACCTGAAACATAGGTAGTGCCGTAAGCGATACCTGCGGAAACACCTATTACATAATCTGCATAAATTTTTTCTTCAAGAAGGGCATCCATAACACCGCAGGAAAAAAGGCTTCTGCTGGCGCCGCCTTCAAATACTATACCTAACTTCAAAGCTGTTCACCTCATTAAAAAGTTCTTGGGAAGGGCAAAGTGTAAAACAGAAAAGCAAAGTAATGTAGTATGCTTCCTGCAAGAACAAAGAAATGCCATATCATATGCATATAGCGTGGCTTTTTCAGTGCAAAAAATGCTATACCTCCTGTGTAGCAAAGTCCACCTGAAACAAGGAGCCATATTGCGGCAGAGGGTAGTGTTTTCAGGGTAGGGATACCGAAAAAAATTATTGACCAACCCATAAGCAGATAGAGTATCATAGCAATAGGATGAAATTTTTTCATATTTATGGCAGTGAAAGTAACTCCAAGAGCTGTACAGCCTGCATTTATTCCAAAGAGCACCCATCCCATTGCTCCGCGTATAAGGGAGAGTGAAATGGGAATATAAGAGCTGAGTATAAGGATATAAATTGAACAGTGGTCGAGAATCTGGAAAACTCTCTTTGCCTTGTAGTTGGTGAGAGAGTGATACATTGTGGATGCGGTATAGAGTATAATAAGCCCCGTGCCGTAAAGACACGCAGAAACAACACTCATTGCATCGCCGTGAAGAGCGGCATATACAATGGCAACCACTGTTCCTGCTATGGAGAGGAGCGCACCAACACCATGGGATATGGAGTTTCCGATTTCCTCACCGAGACTTTGATTGTTTATTTTGGGTTTGTTTTCGATATTCATTGTCTCATCTCCAAAATGTATGTTAAGTTAAATTTTACAACGAAAATGCTTTTTTGTCAACATTATTTGTTGGCGGAAGTTTCTTCCTGCGTGAAGGATTTTGTATATTTTGACGGCTGTTTTTTTGTACGTTGTTCACGATTCAAGGTTGCTTCCTTCAAAAGCACATATGCAGTAGATGCAACGGGGACGCTGAGAAGCATACCGACAGGTCCCGCAATACCGCCACCTATGGTTACTGCGGCAAGAATCCACATTCCGGGAAGGCTTACGCGGCTGCCCATTACTTTGGGATAAATGATGTTACCTTCAAGCTGCTGGAGAACAACAAGAAAAACGAGAAAAATAACAGCCTTTACGGGGTTAACGGTAAATATAACAAAAGCTCCGACTACTGCACCGATAAATCCGCCTACTACGGGAATAATTGCTGTTACACCCACCAACACACCGACCATAGGTGCATAGGGAATACGTAAAATGAACATTCCGAGCATACAAAGTACACCGAGGATAACCGCTTCAAGGGTTTGCCCTGAAATGAAATTACGGAAGTTTGTGCCGGCAACCGATGATGCATAAATGAGCCATTCACCAAGCTTTTCGGGAAGCCATACACGTACAAGACGGCTTGCCTGCTTTTTCAGTGTTTCCTTGCTGAACAAAATATAAACCGAAAAAACAAAAGAAATGAACAGGTCAAATATACCGCCTACAAGAGAACCGACGGTATCAAAGGCGGTGTTCATTATGAATCCGCTTTGGTTTTTGAGCCAGATTTGAAGCTTGTTGAGGATTTCGTCCCAGTCGGTGTTCAACAAAAGATTGCCAAAGGGCAGAGCAGCAATTTCTGCTTCATTCATTGCACTCAGTTCGTTCACGAATTCAATCGCACCCTGGAAAATCAGGGTAATTGCCTTTGTGAGCTCTGGGATAACCAACCAAATTACTCCAACCAGAATACCTATTATTATGATAAGTGAAATAATGAATGACAGCGGACGTCGGATTTTCTTTAGCACTTTGTTGTTTGTTTTCTTCCATAGGCGAGATTCAAAAAACCTCATAGGTACATTCAATATTACAGCAAAGGCAAAGCCGAGTATTAATGGAGAAATAAGGCTGACAATACGGGAAAATGCGGAAGTGACAGCTCTGATGTTCTGCACACCAAGAAAAATAAGGATGCAGCTTGTCGCTATTCCAATAATCCACCAAGTCAATCTTTTTTTCTTTTCAGACAAAAAATCCATACACTCATCTCCTGATCCACAAGTAGTTTGCAGATAATTGTTTTCCATTAATATTAGCACAATGAGCGTTTTTTGTCAATTTGTTTATGTGTATCAAAATATGAAAAAATATTTGCATTATGGGAAAAAATAGTATATAATATTCAAAAAATAAAAAATAGGAGATGTTGGCTTGAAAAAACTGAAAGTTTTGTGGAAGCTTTACAGTGCTTTTTTCAAAATAGGAATACTTACCTTCGGGGGCGGTTATGCAATGCTTCCGATGATTGAAAAAGAAGTTGTGGAAAAACACAAGTGGGCGACAATGGAAGAGGTTATGGATTATTTTGCCATAAGTCAGTGTACTCCGGGGGTAATTGCGGTTAACAGCGCAACCTTTGTCGGTTACAAAACAGAAGGCGTTCTCGGTGGTATTGTTGCAACGATGGGTGTGGTTACACCATCAGTTATTATAATTTCGCTTATTGCAACGGTGCTTCAATCTGTTTACGAAAACAAATATGTAAAATCGGCATTTCAGGGGATTGGTGTTGCAGTTTGTGCCATACTGGTTCAGGCAATTCTGAAAATAGGAAAATCAGGAATTGTGGATGCTGTTACAGCAGCAATTGCGGTTCTGGCGTTTCTGCTTTCGTCCTTCCTTGATGTTCCAACCATTGCGATAATAATAGGTGCAGGCTTTGTGGGGATTGTATACAGAGTGCTGAAGGAAAAGTCAAACAGCAAAAAAGGAGGTGCGAAGTAATGCCTCTTTTTCTTACGATGTTCATTGAATTTTTCAAGGTTGGGCTTTTTTCTGTTGGAGGTGGTCTTGCAACGTTGCCATTTCTTTTTGAAATAGCGGAGAAGTACGGCTGGTTCACGGCAGAGGAGCTTACAAATATGATTGCGGTTTCCGAATCCTCACCGGGTCCCATTGGGGTCAATATGGCAACTTATGTAGGCTTTACGACGGGAAACGCGATGTATGGCATTATTGGTGGAATTATGGGAGGTATTATTACCACAATTGCTCTTATTACGCCCAGTGTAATTGTTATTTTGATTATTTCGGTAATTCTGGAAAAATTCAAGGAAAACAAATTTGTGAAATATACATTTTACGGACTCAGAGCGGCAGTTGCAGGACTGCTTGCTTTGTCGGTACTTTCGGTCTTCGGTCAGAATTTTCTTGTTGCCGATGCAGCTCAAATATGGGAAATGGTTGATTACAGAAAAGCTGTTCTTTTTGCAGTTCTTGTTTTTATGGTGTTCAAATTGAAAAAACACCCGATTCTTTATATAGGAATAGGAGCGGCAGCGGGAATTTTGTTTAATTTTGGCGGATAATCCGTGGCTGAATGTAAAAAAATAATTAAATATTAAAAAAATAATTGTAAATTTAATTATTATATGATATAATTAATATGAGCATATATGTGTCGGACACATATTGCCGGAACAGAATTGAAATACAATATTGTCTGCATATACAGCAGACGGAAAGGTATGGTATTTGCTATGGCTATTGAAGAAACAAGTGTTAACACAAATATAGACACTGAGGGAAATGTATTTATATCCGACGAGGTTGTTGCAACAATTGCCTCAATTGCCGCAAAGAGCATTGAAGGAGTTTCAGCTATGTACGGCTCTATTACGGGAGGCTTCGTTGAGCTGCTCGGAAAAAAGAATCCCGGCAAGGGTGTGAAGGTTACAATTACGGACAGAGATGTTGAAATTGATATGTTTGTGGTTGTTGAATATGGAATGAAGATTCCTGATGTTGCATGGGAAATTCAGGAAAAGACGAAAAATGAGGTTGAGGCAATGACCGGACTGAATGTTACGGCGGTCAATGTCAATATCGAAGGCATTGCTACATCAAAGAAGGATGAAATCCCAGAAGATGGTGCAGAGACAGACGCTGCAACAGAAGAATAGCAGAAAAGTACAAAAGATATTAGCAGAGGTAGAATATGAACAGAACAAAAGCAAGGGAGTATGCATTTGTACTTCTCTTTGAATACAAGTTTCAGCCCGAGGAGATTGAAACAATTCTTTCGGATTTTGTGAAGGAATTCAACCCCGGTCAGCAGCAAAGTTATATTGAAAGAGTTGTTCGCGGTGTCGTGGACAATCTTGAAGCGATTGATGAAAAAATTGATGCGGTTTCAAAGGACTGGAAGGTCGAAAGAATGTCCTGCGTGAGCATTGCAGTTCTCCGACTGGCGGTTTTCGAAATACTGTTTTGTGAGGATATTCCGTCGGTTGTTGCGGTGAATGAGGCTGTTTCTATTGCAAAAAAATATGACGGTGAAGAGGCTGCTCCTTTTGTGAACGGTATTCTCGGAAAAATCAGCGGAATGTAGGTGCCGTTGATGGAAAAGGAAAAAGTATTTCTGGGTATTGACACAAGCTGTTATACCACATCGGTTGCGCTCAAATACCGTGACCGTATATTTCATATCAAAAAAATGCTGGAGGTAAAGTCAGGGGAGTGCGGATTGAGACAATCCGATGCCCTGTTTCAGCATGTGAAAAACCTTCCGTCACTTTTTGACGAATTGAAGGGACAATTTAATATTGGAGATTTCAACGATATTACGGTTGCCGTCAGTGCAAAGCCGAGGTCGGTTGAAGGTTCTTATATGCCGGTGTTTCTTGCTGGGCAGTCTTTTGCGAGAGTGATTGCGGATGTGCTCGGGGCAAGGTATATTGAAACCTCTCATCAGGACGGGCATATTATGGCGGCAATTTATTCTTGTAAGAAATATGATATTTGCGATGAACCCTTTTTGACCTTCCATTTATCGGGTGGAACTACGGAACTTTTGCTGGTTCGGAAAAATGGTAATGTTTTTGATTGCGAAATTGTCGGAGGGACGAAAGACCTTCCTGCAGGACAGTTTGTTGACCGGATAGGTGTGAAGCTCGGAATGGATTTTCCCTGTGGGAAATATCTTGATTATTCAGCTGTGGCGTATGACGGTGAGAAACCAAAGGTAAGAGCTTGTGTGAATGAGGGTTATATTAACTTTTCAGGCGAAGAGACCCGATACACGAGACTTGCGGACAGTGAAAATAAGGATAAAATTGCATACTGTGTTATGAAATGTATTGCTATGTCGGTAAGAAAAGCCGTTGAGTATGCAAAAGAAAAATACAGCGTCAGGAATGTACTTATGGTTGGTGGTGTGTCTTCATCAAAAATGCTGAGGAACGAGTTCTCGGATGTTCCGGGAGTATACTTTGCTGACCCTGAGTTCAGTACGGATAACGCTGTGGGTGTTTGTGAAATCGGGGCAAGGTGGATTGACAATGTTTGAAAGAATGACAATGACGGTAAGTGAGCTGAATTTATTTTTAAAGGATATTTTCAGTCAGATTCCGGTGCTTGGTGATATAAGAATAAAAGGCGAGATTTCGAATTTCAAGCATCATTCCTCGGGACATATGTATATGTCGTTGAAGGATGAAAGCGGAGTGCTCAGGGCTGTTATGTTCAGGAGTGCTGCTATGGGACTTGATTTCAAACCTGAAAATGGTATGCAGGTCATAGCAGAGGGCAGAGTCGGAGTTTATGAGCGTGATGGTCAGTATCAGCTTTATATAAACTCTATGACAAAGGATGGAAAAGGCAATCTTTTCGAAAAATTCGAAAAGCTGAAACGAAAACTGGAGCAAGAAGGTTTGTTTGAGCAGAGCAGAAAAAAGCCTGTTCCTTTGTTCCCCAGAAGAATCGGTGTTGTGACAGCCCCTACGGGAGCTGCTGTCAGGGATATAATAAATATTCTTACCAGACGTTTTCCCTGTGCGGATATTTGCCTTTTTCCTGTGCTTGTTCAAGGAGATGGTGCGGCAGAGAGTATATGCAGAGCCATTGAGTATTTCAACCTTGTTGACGGAGCGGATGTTCTAATTGTCGGACGCGGCGGAGGTTCCGTCGAAGACCTTTGGGCTTTCAATGAAGAATGTCTGGCAAGAGCAATATATGAAAGCAACATTCCGATAATTTCAGCCGTGGGACACGAAACGGATTTTACCATAGCGGATTTTGTTGCGGATTTGAGAGCACCAACTCCATCGGCGGCGGCTGAACTTGCTGTTCCGTCAAAGGAAGAGCTTTCCGAAAAATTGGGGAGCTTCGAGAAAAGAATGAAAGGAGCTCTTGAAAAAGGTGTTGAAAAAAGAAGACTTCAACTGGAGCTCTATTCAAAAAAACAGGTTCTTCAAAATCCAATTATAATGATAAACGAAAAACAATTACAGCTTGATGGTGTGTTCAGAATGTTTGAAAATGCTGTCAACAATGTATTATCCGAAAAACAGAAGGCTTTGGCACTGAAAGCATCCTTGCTCGATGGATTAAGTCCGTTGGGCGCACTTTCAAGAGGATTCTCGGTTGCAAAAAAAACGGATGGCACTGTGGTTAAATTTGTCGGGGATACTGTATCGGGTGATGAATTAAAGATTGTTGTTTCCGATGGCGAAATATGTGCCGTTGTGAAGTAGGAGGTATATGTTATGGAAGAAAAAAACGTAAGTTTTGAGGAAAATCTCAGGGAGCTTGAAGATATTGTAAACAAGCTTGAAGGCGGCGATGTCAGCCTTGATGAAATGATGCAGCTTTTTGAATCGGGAATTGCCAAGACGAGGGAATGTAATGAACGGCTGAAAAAAGCTGAACAGAAAATAACTGTTCTTATGAAAAATGCTTTTGGTGAAATGGAGGAAAAGCCGTTCCCGGCGGAATAGAGTTGGAGGAATAGAAATGAGTTTTGAAAATCAGCTTAAAGCTTATATAGAAAAAGTGAATTGTGAGCTTGAAAAGAATTTCAGTGAGCGGAATTGTTTGCAAAAATCGGTATATGACGCTATGAGCTACAGCATTATGGCAGGCGGCAAGAGGTTGCGCCCTGTAATAAGTCTTGCTGTTTGTGATATGTTGGGTGGCGAAACGGAGGATGCTCTGAGGTTCGGCTCTGCAATTGAATACATACATACATATTCTCTTATACACGATGATTTGCCGTGTATGGATGATGATGATTTGAGAAGGGGGATGCCGACCTGTCACAAAAAGTTTGGAGAGGCGAACGCCTTACTTGCAGGAGACGGTTTGCTCACCGGTGCTTTTGAATACCTTTCAGATATGGAAAAGTACAAGAGCGTTGACCCTGTTACGGTTATCAGGGCAATATCTGCTATTGCGAAAGCGGCAGGCTGTGACGGAATGATAGGCGGTCAGGTGGTTGACCTTGAATGTGAAGAAAAAGAAAATGTGAGCGAAGAAACTCTCAATTATCTCCATTACAGAAAGACCGGTGCTCTTATCAGAGTAGCGGCAACGGTAGGTGCTTTGGCTGCAGGGGCATCTGATGCTGATATAAGAACCGTTGAATTATTTGCTGAAAAGCTTGGACTTGCCTTTCAGATTCAGGATGATATTCTGGACTGTATCGGCGATGAAAGTGTTCTCGGAAAGCCCATAGGAAGTGATGCTGAAAACGGCAAAACAACATATGTTACCCTTATGGGACTTGAGGGAGCTAGAGAAAAATCGGATGCTGTAACTGCAGAAGCAGTTGGACTTCTTGAAAAATATGGTGAAAAAGCAGATTTTGTGAAAAAACTTGCTCTTTACCTTCTTGACAGAAAGAGCTAAACGGGTATATAATGTTATTTTAGACAGCAAAGACATTTTTGTCTGTATATAAAATTTTGAAGAAAGGAATGTGTTAAGATGATTAACGTAACACTAAAGAGCGGAGACGCAAAAAGCTTCGAAAAAGGTACAAGCCTTATCGAAATGGCAAAGGCTATCAGCGAAGGCCTTGCACGTGTAATTCTTGCAGGAGAGGTTGACGGGGTCGTATATGGTCTCGATTATGCACCTGAAACAGATTGCACAGTGAACTTCCTTACATTTGACGACGAAGAAGGAAAGAAGGTTTACCGCCATACCACATCTCACATTCTGGCTCAGGCAGTAAAGAGACTTTATCCCGAAACAAAGCTGGCAATCGGACCTGCTATTGATGACGGTTTTTATTATGACTTTGATTTTGAAACACCTATTACGAATGCTGATCTTGAAAAGCTTGAAGCTGAAATGAAAAAGATTATAAAGGAAGACTTGAAACTGGAAAGATTTGAACTTCCCAGAACTGATGCACTGAAGCTTATGGAAGAAAAGGACGAGACTTACAAGGTTGAACTCATCAATGACCTTCCTGAAGATGCAATTATCTCCTTCTACAAGCAGGGTGATTTTGTTGACCTTTGTGCAGGACCTCATCTTTTGTCAACCGGAAAAATAAAGGCAATCAAGCTCCAGTACACAGCAGGCGCATACTGGAGAGGTAACGAAAACAACAAAATGCTTACAAGGATTTACGGAACAGCTTTCCCCAAAAAGGCAGAACTGGACGAATACCTTGAAAGGCTTGAAGAAGCAAAGAAGAGAGACCACAACAAATTGGGTCGTGAGCTTGAAATTTTCACTACTGTTGACAGTATCGGTCAGGGACTCCCGATTTTGCTTCCAAAGGGTGCAAAGATTATTCAGATTCTTCAAAGATTTGTTGAAGACCATGAAGATAAAAATGGTTGGGTAAGAACAAAGACTCCATATATGGCAAAGAGCGACCTCTATAAGATTTCAGGGCACTGGGATCATTATCAGGACGGAATGTTTGTTATGGGAGATGAAGAAAAGGACAAGGAGGTATTTGCTCTCCGTCCTATGACTTGTCCCTTCCAGTATCAGGCATATCTCAATAGAATGAGAAGTTATCGTGACCTTCCTTTGAGATACGGTGAAACCTCAACACTGTTCAGAAATGAAGCATCAGGCGAAATGCATGGTCTTATCCGTGTACGTCAGTTTACTATTTCTGAGGGGCATCTTATGTGCCGTCCCGACCAGTTGGAGGATGAATTCAAGAAGTGTCTTGAAATGGCTATTTATATGCTCAAAACTCTTGGACTTTATGAAGATGTATCTTACAGATTCTCACAGTGGGATCCCGAAGATAAAGAGAAATATATTGGAACAGAAGAGCAGTGGAATGAAGCTCAGGATACAATGAAGAAAATTCTTGACCATCTCGAACTTCCTTACAAGATTGGAATTGGTGAAGCTGCATTTTACGGACCAAAGCTTGATATCCAGATTAAAAATGTATTCGGCAAGGAAGATACCCTTATTACAATTCAGATAGACCAGATGCTTGCTGAAAAGTTTGGTATGGAATATATCGACAAGGACGGAAGTAAAAAGAATCCGTACATTATTCACAGAACTTCAATAGGCTGTTATGAAAGAACTCTTGCTCTTCTTATTGAAAAATATGCTGGTGCGTTTCCGGCTTGGCTTGCACCAACACAGGTTAAGATTTTGTCGATTTCGGACAATTATCTTGATTATGCGGACGGTGTATTCGCAAAGCTCAAAGATGCAGGCTTCAGAGTAGAAATGGATGACAGAAGCGAAAAGATTGGTTACAAGATTCGTGAAGCTCAGCTTGAAAAGATTCCATATATGATTATTGCCGGTGAAAAAGAAATGAATGAGGGAACTGTCTCTGTTCGTTCAAGAAAACAAGGCAATCTCGGCGCAATGTCAGTTGAAGATTTTATAAAATTGCTTTCCGAAGAAGTGGAAAACAAGGTGATTTAAAAGACAAAGGCTCAGGAAAAAACCTGAGCCTTTTGGCTTGTCGAAAAACTGTTACATCAAAAATGGTAATAACAGTCCTGCAATGGTCAAAAGAATATTACCTGCAGCACAGCCGGGTGCATAACCTAGAGCAAAAACCGAACTTCCTGTTTCATCAGTCAAACCATTGAGTGCAGCGGTGCAAGTTCCGCAACCGCACAATCCGCCAAGAAGGTCAGCTTCGTCAATTCTCAGTATATATTTACCGAACAGCAATGAAAGAATATGCGGAACAAGTGTGATGACAGCACCCAGACCAAGCAGAAGCAAACCGTTGCTGCCCAAAGCACTGAAAAATTCTGTTCCTACCTCCAGCGAAAGCGCTGCAATGTAGAAATTAAGACCAAGACCTTTGAGGAAAACTCCGGTTGCTTTTGGAATATAGCCAACCCTTGGATGTTTGTTATACCACCAACCGCAAACAAGTCCGGTGAGAAGAACGCCAACACTGCTTCCAAGGGAAAGAGAAAGGCTAGCGAGGTTCAATGCAAGGGAACCAATGAAGAGACCAACGGAAATTGCAGCAGCTACAAAAGCAATGTCGGTTACGTCACTTTCATCTTTTATATATCCCATTATTTTTGCAGCTTTGGCAATGGCTTTTTCTGATCCTTTTACGGAAATGATTGTGTTTTTGGTAAGTGCCTTATTTTTGTGTGATGGTTTTACCAGAATTCCGTAGCCGGAAAGTATATCATATCCGTTTTCGGTAAAATCATCGGTGAGCACAATTTTTGCGCTTATAACTTCAACTTTGAAATATTTTGGGTCGGAAACCTCGGTTAAGCCGGTGGTATCTGCGTTGTCAAGTATGCTTATATCTCCGATTGTTTGAACTACATCTCCGGCGAGAAGAGTTCGATGCTGTGTGTAAGAAAGAATTTCATTTCCTCTGTAAAGAGCTTCTACTTCGAGTCGATTGAAAAAAATGTCTTCAAACTGTTCAACGGTCAAACCGCAAAATCTTGAGTCGGGGTTTATGACAAAAGCTCGAATTTGCACAATGTTGTTTACTGTTTCGGTTTCCTTTCCGGATGAGGTAACTGACATACCGTCAATTTTTGATTTTACAATTGTTTTAAGATTTTTTCTCAATATAATCGGTGCAATATTTTTTACGAAAAAGACTACTCCAAGGGTTCCAAAAACATATGTAAGACCAAAGGCAACAGTTGCGTGCTTGCTCATATCTTCGGCTAATTTTGCTGCCCCTGTTACAGAGCTTTGTGTAATAGCACCGCCAAGCAACCCGATGCCGTAACCGACATCAAGCTTGAAAAAGAGACAAAGTAGATACGTTGTAGTCAGGGCAATCGTCGTGAAAAATACAGAAAGAACGATTAGTTTTATTCCTGAGGCTTTCAGGCTTGAGAAGAATTTAGGACCAACATCAAATCCAATAGTGAAGCAGAAAAGACTGAAAAAAACGGTTTTAAGAGTGGACTGGATTTCAATGTCAACAAACTGGCTGAATAATATTCCAACGACCAACGTGCCTACGGTTGAACCAAGCGTAAAGGATTTTATTTTTAACTTACCCAACACATAACCGCACCCCAGACATAAAAACAGTAGCAAAGCTATATGGTTGTTCATATAGTCGCTTATGAGATTGAGAATAAATGCCATAACGAAAACTCCTTCATATTTAAAATACATTTTTAGTATATTATATAATGAAGAGATTGTCAAGAATAGGGAAAAAACGGTGACGATTGAAATAATAAAATGAATTTTCAAAAATAAAAAAAATTTAAAAAAAGTATTGACAAATGAAAAACATTGTGCTAATATAAACAAGTTGCACCAAGCGGAGCAAAAAAAGTCGAAAAATAAATTTGAAAAAAGTTTAAAAAAAGGCTTGACAAAGTGAAGATGGTGTGATATAGTAGATAAGCTCCTTAAAAAAGGGAGCGAAAAACCCCGCGAAAAAGCGGAGGGATGATGTTTGA
>SVKC01000019.1 GCA_015068655.1 Oscillospiraceae bacterium | reverse complement strand
AAGATTTCGGACAAGTAGTAATTAAGGGCAAATGAATCAGCCTGATTTCAGGTTGAAATCCAACTATTGATATTCATATTTTGCTTGAAAGGAATTTCCATTTACACAAAATTCGCCGAGGTGCCCAGGGGGCTGATGTGTTTGTTCAAACACTTTTTTATAATAGGCATAGTAGTTTTTCCCAGTTGAATTTAAGTATTCTGTTTTTCTCACTTTCCCATCTTTTTATGCGGACTAACTGGACATTAAGCAGATTTGCAAGTTCTTTTTGAGTTAAATTATGCTTTTTACGCAATGCTTGAATTTGTTGCCCTTGTCCGTTATAAAGGAAGATATTATAATCATCAAGCAAATCATAAATATTGACTTTAAATAATTTAGCAAGCCTGTCCATAACTTCTGCAGGATAATAGTCACGGGAATTATTTTCATAATGACTATAATCACTTCTACTGATACCAATTATTTTTGCAACGTCTTTTTGTTCCAAGCCATTTTGGAGTCTGTAAAAACGTAATTTGTCAGAAATTGTCTTTAAATTTTCAGTATTATTTTTGTTATTATAATAGGTCTTTGCATCAGTGACTTTGTTAGGCATAGCAAAGTTAAACATGTGTGCATATATGGGTGTTATCTTTTTTGTGGCTCCCAATGTATCAATTTTTATACCTAAATGGTCATTTATCGGGTAAAAAGGTACATGTTTTGCTATTTTCGGCAAGGAATGAGCCATTGTGTTAACATAGTATTTTCTATACATCTTGCTGCATAAGTTGCGAGACGTGTGCCCTTTGACGAATCAAAGCTGTTTATACCCTTTATAAGCCCGATGGTTCCGAGTGAAATCAAGTCTTCGCTGTCACGAACGTTTCCGGAGTATTTTTTTGCTATATGTGCAACAAGTCGCAAATTGTGTTCTATAAGCTTGTTTTTTGCCTCAATATCTCCCTGTTCCATTTTTTCGATATAAAAACGCTCATCCTTTGCGGATAATGGTTTTGGAAAAGAGTTTGCTCCTGAAACAAACGAAATAAGAAAAATAAAAGACTCAATCAATGTATCAAATACACCAAACATAAAAATAACCCTCCGTTTTCAATGTGTTACACATTTTATGCGGAGGGTGCTTGTTTGGTGCAAGTACAGCAATTATATAATGAAATTTCAATTATGTCCTTTTTTTGAATATGCTTTCATAGCTTTGAGGGTGTTTTTGCCCTGATTATAAACAAAACACCAATCTGCACCGGCAAAAAGCATATCAAGCTTTAAATCTGACCAAATTTTTATATCTTGTTCGCCCATACCACCGGCAAGACCGACAGCCTTATCTGCATTTTTGAGAATATAGCTTGCACGTTGAATTTCAGCCATTGTTTTTTCACCGTAAACGTTTAAAAAGTCTCCCAAGGAGCCGGACAAATCATTGGGGCCGAATATGAAACCGTCAATATAAGGGTTTTTTATTATTTCGTCTAATTCGTTTATCATATCAATATGTTCAATCTGGACAAAGCGGCACATTTCAAAGCTTTTTTCTTTTACATATTCAAGAGCATCAATTTTGCCGTATCCAATTGCACGCAAAGGTCCAAAGCCTCGTGTTCCATATGGTGGATATAAAGTAGTTTCTATCAGCTTCTTGAGCTCATTTGCAGATTGTACCATAGGGAATATTATACCATCGGGTCCCATTTCAAGAATCCTTTTTGTTGCGGTCAAGTCATCTTGGGGGAGTCTCACTATTGCCGGGATTTTGGCAGAGCGAGCTGCGTTCAGATGGCACAAAACGTCTTTGTAGCTCATATATGTATGTTCGGTATCAATCCACACACAATCATAACCAATATTTCCCATTATCTCACATAAACATGCATCTGTGAGACTGACCAAAGTACCTAAAATTCTTTCTTTGTTTTTGAGTTTTTCTTTTAAGATATTCATATTTTCCCCTCCAATAGCATTATATCAGCAAATAAAACAATTTGAATAGGAAAATATGTATAATATATTGTAATTTCTGCAAATTTGTATTATATTATATATGTGGGGTGTTGATATGGAAAATCTGTTTGAATACTATTTAGAAAACGATAACTTACATTTCAAATATGCAAAAGGTGAGCCTGCTGTGAAAGAGCAGGAGTTTCATGATTATAATGAATTTGTTTTTTTTGTAAAAGGAGAAGCTTTTTTTATTTCAAAAAATATTCAGCAGAAGCTTGTTCCGGGAAGCGTTATAATTATCCCCAAAGAGAATTTTCATCAGTTTTGTGTCACAAGTCCTGAAAACTATGTCCGGTGCATCTTGGGATTTCGGGACAACGCGGAATTTGATAGCTTGACCCAAAAGGTTATAAACACGATAAATGTTATTTCCGTTCCTGATGAAAAAGTTACATATGTATTTGAGAATTTAATAGAGGTTGTGATGAGTGACCTTTCTGACAAGGAAAAAGAATTATATGTATACGCGGCGTTGGTGCATTTATTGGTATTTTTTAAGCTGAAGCCTTTTATGGAAATTAATAACAATGTCCACTTGTCTCAGGTGGTTAGTGGAGCACTTGGTATTATTGACGAAAGATATAATGACAATTTATCTGTGGAAAGCATAGCGAAAACTCTTTATGTATCTCCATCAACCCTTGCACACAAGTTCAGGAAAGAACTCAATATATCTGTGTACAGATACATTACCAAAAAGCGTCTATCTGTTGCCCACAAGCTTATTCAGCAGGGTGAATCTATGTCAAGTGCTGCCTCAAAAAGCGGGTTCAGTGATTATTCATGTTTTTACAGGCTTTATAAGAAATATTACAGAATTGCTTCGGAAAATCACCATATTTGAGTTATTGACTTTCCAAACAAAGAATGCTATAATAATTCTGTATGAATTTGTGCAGATATATAATATTCGAAAGACAACGAAACGAAAGGGGCTTTTTGTATGAGTGAAATGTTGTATGGTGGACGCGGTGAAAGCGTTAAAGGATTGAATATAAATATGGAACAGTCGCTGTACAGCAAGCTTTTGGAAGAGAAATATGTCCCCGCTATGTTTTCTTTTCTCAATGATGAACAGCAGGTTTCGGACAGTTTTTTTGTGTATATGGGAGAAGTTGCTTCCGAGGTCGGCGGATTCTCGGTCTTTGGTCATAATAAAATCGAGAAAAACGGTTCTTTTTGTCATTATGTAGCAGAAAAATGCAAAGATGAAAAAAATGTTGTTTTTTTCAATGATGTAGCTCTTTTGACGGGAAAAGGCTGTTCTGACGGAATTGCAGGAAAAAAGATTGGCCCAGAAAGATACTTTTCTCTTGTTTCGATTGGAAAAGAAATAAACATTGATGCAAAAAAACGGCTGGTGAACAATATACTTGAAGGCTTTCTTAAAAAAGAGCCGAGAAGGTTGAGTGCATTCACTTTTGGTTGTGATTCTGCAAGTGATTTTTCATCGAAATCTCTTTTTGTTTTGAATGCAATTATGAAGTATCTGCCTTATGGAATAAGAAGAAGAATTGTATTTGCTTCAGGTGTGTCACCCAAAAAAAATGTTCCCCAAAAAATAAATCTGGTAGCTTGTCCATTGAAGACCGTAGCTTTGTACAAGGGTTGTGTAAATCTTGATGAAAACAAGCCTTTTGAAAAAGGAAGGTTCTTTGAATATATTGAAAAGGTTTTCGCAATGACCGATGCTGAACGTGAGAGGTATTTTGAAAAGCTTTATAATGAGATAGAATGTCATGTTACTGAAAAAGGAATAAAAAAAATATATTCCGATGCCTATTTGCTTGAATTTGATAAAAAAAATTTGTGGATTTCCGGTAAGGCTATTGAGACAGTGGCGGATATTTATGCATCGGTGGATGATGTGTTGAAGGTATATCCGGAATATCTTGAAATAGCACGGAAACGGTTGTTTGCCGAAGGCGATGTAGCGGTGAGATACTTGTACGATGTTGTGGAAAACACAAAAAATATAACAGATTTCGAAAGAGCTTATATGAACATACAGGCTTTGTTTACTTTGTGCGGATTCAAAACAGACGGCATGATGAGTGTAATGAGAAATCATATTTCTGAAAAGTTTTTGCGGAAGGCTTCAAATGCTAAAACTCTAATCAAAACTGTTGACACTGTTAAGATGCTTGACGAAGAGCTTTTGGATGAGATTGTTCTGTTCCACAGTATTGTTGATGTAATCAAACGTCAAGCCTTGCTTGGCGGAAAGTATAATGAGTATAACCTGATAAGAGAAAAAAACTATGTTGATGAAACTCTCCTTCGTGAAAAAATAAAATCAGATTTTCAGGAGTTGGCACAGGAAATTGCGGCAAGCAACTTGAAAACAGGTCAGAAAGTGGCGGCTCTTCAAAAGACTTTTGATGATTTTGTTGCCGAAAAGCCTACGGGAGACTATTCTTTGGTGGAAAGTGTTTTTGGTGATTATACCGAAAGCTTGCTTGAAGAACTTGGCGGAGAAGAAAATGCGACTGACATTGAATTGGTTGAGCTTATTGATGAAAAAACAAGAAATATAAAGGATGTAACAGATGTTGTTGAATGTATGGAACTGATGGCAGATGCCAGTCATAACGCAGAAACGGAGGAAAAGGAGAAGCTTTCTCTTTGTTACCGTCTTGTTTCAAGAAGAATGATTCTCTATCTTCAGTCAAACAATCTCAGTTATGAAAAATTGTGCGAGCTTTCAAATGGTGTAAAAGAACCTGCAGAAAGACTTTCATATGCAGGAATTTCAGATGGTGATGTGAAACTTGTCAGCGACGAAGAAATTCCGATTATTCCTGACGGAGTGGAACGATTTGCAGATGTGTTCTGCGGATTGATAGAAGACCTTAAGAACGCACCGTCGATTTATGATGCGATGGTTTGTTATGAAAAAGCAAGAAAGAAAATATATGGAAATGTTGAACTCGGACTGAAAGAGGTATTCAAAAAGCGTGGAATTGTGATTCTTCAGAATACTTTTGAAAACAGACCGGAATGGCGAACTCCTGCTAATATAGAAAAAGTCAGAAAGCGACTTTTCAAGGAGGATTTCAAAATTTCCACTATTACGGCACTTATGAATTGCGCATCGACTGTGCCGATGACAAAAAAACAAAGTATTCTTTTGCCGACATTTCTGGGTGTTGTTGTTGTCCTTTTCGTTGTAGTTATGGGCATTGGTGTTTATTTGCTTTTTGATGGCGGTGAGCCTGTGAATACGGCAACTAAACCAATTGAGACAAAAGAAGTAATAACAACGTTTTCTTATCTCAAAATAGAAAATTACCTGAAAGGTTTTGATGCAGAAGGTTACGGAGAGGCATTTGTGGTTGTAGGAAAACCTTCAAAGTCCGAAGAAAAATTGAATGGCTGGGAGATAGAAATAAGCAATAACTGCGGTCACGAAGAGGTGGGTGAAGAAGTTAATTTTGCGGTCGTGGAGGAAGTTATTGGAAAAAGCAGAGGCTATTATAACATATATGATGCATCGACGAACAAGGATTATATTTTCGTTATGCAGCAAAAGGGTTCAAGATACATAATTAACGATATTTTTCCTCTGCCCGAAAACTTTGGTTCACAATACGATTTTGAGGCGGAATACAAGGATGACCAGACCAGAAACCCCACAAGCTCGGAATTTGTTGGAGATATTATCTGGTATACAGGATACCAATACGGCTATGTTGATGTAGAAAAAGAAACTATAAAATTATAAAATTAGATTGGGTAGAAAAGTGGTTTTTGAGGTGCAGTTATGAATGGTATACAACAAAAAAAATTGATGAAGCTTGATATAACTGAAGGAACAGGTGTTTTTTCTTCTAATTCAACCATTGACTGTATTGAAAATACAACACTGATTATTGGACTTGGCGGACTTGGCGGAAAAACAGTCAATCGGCTTAAAGAAAAAATGTTAAAAAGTTTCAGCATTGAAAAAAATCATATAGCTTTCCTGGCTGTTGATTCCTGTGCTGAGGATTTGGAAAGTCTTGAAAATCTTTGCACAAAGGAAAAACTTTTTGCCTTTGATGAGTCAGTTTCTGAACTGCTTAAAAATGAAAATGGTGCTTTGGATTTTGCGAAAAAATGGAAAAATCCTGACCTTTTTCCTCAATTAACGGGAAACGGTTGCTTGGGAGTACGTCAAAACGGTAGAATTTTGTTGGCAGTTCCCGCAGTTTATGAAAAGGTTAGGAAGAAACTCAAGGAACTGCTTTCCGGGCTTTGGACAGGAGATTTTACATCAGGCAGCAAACTTAATATAACATTTGTTACGGGCATATCAGGCGGCACGGGCGGTGGTATGCTTGTTGACCTTGCATACATTATTCAGGATATTCTTATGAATGAGGTTTTTATGCTGAGCAGAAGCAGCTTCAAAATGCATGCGTATTTATATATGTCTGATGTTGTTTCAAGCAAGGGTATTTCTGACAATTGGCTGAAACGTAATGGCTATGCAACCTTGAAGGAGTTTGACTATTTTTATAACATAAACAAAACAGGTGGAGAATACAAGTGGCCTTTTTTTGAGGGTGAGGAAAAGAACTCAAAACACAGAGTATTTGATTACTGTACGTTGCTTTCGCCGAAATGTGAGATTTATGATAAGAAAAAATATGTTGCAGCGACGGTTGAGTCTGTTGTCGATGTGTTGCTTTCTGTTTTTACAAAAAAGGAATATTTTGATTCGTCTGAAAAAACTACTGAAAATCTTTATGAATCGGCTCTTTACAACGCAAACGATGCTATTCAAAATTGGATGAATATTATGGGTGCGGACAAAAGGAGCTTTCCCAGAAGTGCAAATTACAGATATAATATAATCAAATACGGATGCGGAGTCATTCCTGAAAATGCATTATTTTCATATATGGCAAAGAAGGTTTTTGACCTTCTGTTTGAAGAGTATAATGATTTTAGCGGGCTTTCGGATGAGTATGTTTCTGCAATAATTAAGTTGTCAGGCTTGGATGTCCCGGAAGGTCTTGTTGAGGCAATGACATCTTTTGTGACGAAAAAGCCATTTGAAAACGAAATGCCGTCACCTTCGGACATTCACGGTTTGAAGGGTTCATACATCAGGTGGAAGGAAGCTTTTTGCGAATGCTATTGTGATATTGCTGCATCGGAGCAATTTGAAAATGAGCTTCGAAAGAAAGAAATCGACATTATTCAAGCAATTGAACGAAAGCTGGAAGAGGATTTTGGGATATATGGTCCGTATTTTGTTACAAAGGCTATAAATGCATCAGCTGAAAAGGACGGATTTGACGGAATTCTTTCATCAATAGAAAAGGTTCAAAAAAAGCTGATGCAGGAAATAAGTATACGTGGTGAGGAATTTCCTTCATGGGAGGCTCTTGAGAAAAGTCTTGATGAAAAGGCTGTTGCTGTTCCTCGTTTGTTCGGAAAAGAAAAAGCTGAAAGCTTTATTGAAGAAGCAAAGCGTTTACTCAAAAAGTATACTGTGGAATTGGATATAATGAAAGCACTTGTTCAGGTGCTTGAACGAGTAAAATCTTTTTTTGCGGAAAAAGACAAAACAGTATATTCTGTATATGCGGAAGTTCTCGGTGAAATATATTCAAAGCTTGATACAGCATCGCATAATGCATTTGAGGAAAAGAGTGATGGAAAGATTAATCTTGTTAATCTATCACAGAAATCTTTTCAAGGGAGACGACTGCAACACTTTATTGGAGCATATCTGACAGATGAACGGCTAAAAAGCTTCAAAAATGTACTGAAAGGCGAAATAAAAAGCTCTGCAAACAGACAGTATTTTATTGATACGGAAAGATTTGATGCGTCAGGTGTTGTTCAACGTGTTTTTGATGGAATATTCAGTGAATATCGGAAAAAGGCTATGGAAAGATTCTTGATTGCATATTATTCCAGAACTCTCAAAGAAGACAACATCGAGCGGCTGGAGTTTATTCTCGAAAATAATGAGCTGAAGACAGCCGAACTGAAAAATGCTGCAGAAGAAATATGTCAGATTATAAGCGGCAAAAGCCGTCTTTTGTGCGATGTACAGCTGATTGATTATTTTCCTGTATTACTTAGAGAAATGATTGTCCCTGATGCAATCCGGGAAGGTTTTGATGAAGTTGTAGCAAAGTATTTCAATCCTCGGTTGAACTTGCTTTCAAATCAGGGCACGAGACTAATTGAAATGTTTGTTGTTTATACAGGTGTTCCGCTTATGGCGATAAAAAAACTTGAGGAAAATGACCATGAATATGATATTGCTCTTCAAAACAATATTATGGGTATACATACGGATGAAGGAGAAAATTCAGATTTCAGGATGTTTCCGGCTCCCTTTGTGTATGAAGCACATGGTGCTATGAACGGGAGGTATAAGTCTGTTTTTGAACAAAGCGTGATTAAAAAAATTGAAGAAACAATGGAAGAACTTCAAATGCTTGGACTTCTCATTTCGGATGATGACGAAGAAAAAAGCAATCCGAGAGTAAGATGCTATTTTGAGCAAGAGCTTCCTGAAAAGCTTTCGGATTATGGAAGTGGAATTGAAACAGAACAGTTTCTTTCAAAAAACGGTATTTCGGTAAAAGAACTGCCAATACAGATGATAAGTGATTACGGGCTGTCGGATACTATGGACAACGTAAGAATTATACTGAGGAAAAATCCGTCTTTATTCAAAAAAATTACTGTATTTTTGGAAAAATACAAAAAACTTTTGTCTGTAATCAAAATTTAACATAAATTTTTGAAAAACTCTGTTGAAAAATTCAGTAAAATATGTTATGTTATATTTAGAAAGATAAGAAAAGTTGGAAGTATATATGAAAATACTTTGACTTGCCAAAAGATAAATATAAGGAGAGGTTGAAAAATGAAAAAATTATGGATTATTATTTCGGTATCTATTGCAGTTCTGGCGATAGTTGCAACAGCAATTGCTCTCATCAGCAAAAAAGCAGGAGACAGTCTTGATGACTAGTGTCAGATAGTTGACTTGTTCTGAGATTAACCGCAGGAAACTCTGCGGTTTTTCATTTGTTTTGTCTTTGAGAAAATTGTACAATTGTGAACTTATTGGTTATATTGCAACAAAAAAAGCAATATAACAGCAATAATAGAACAAAATGGGCAAAATATTTAAAGTTTTTTCGAAAGCTTTGTTGTATAATATTTGTAGAATGGAAGAAATTGTTTTTCACCTATAATTCAAGTTGTAAACGGAGGTAGAATAAAATGGTAAAAGAAGAAGTAATCAAAAGAATAACTGACGTTGGTATTGTTGCGGTTGTTCGTGCAGAAAGTGCAGAACAGGCAAAGAAAATTGCCGATGCTTGTATTGCAGGCGGCGTTCCTGCAATTGAACTCACTTTCACTGTTCCCCATGCTGACAAGGTTATTGCAGAACTTGCTGATATGTATACAGAAGACGATATTATCCTCGGTGCAGGTACTGTTATGGATTCTGAGACAGCCAGAATTGCAATTCTTGCGGGAGCTCAGTATATTGTTAGTCCTTATTTTGATGAAAAGACAGCAAAGCTCTGTAACCGATACAGAGTTCCTTATATGCCGGGCTGTATGACAATCAAAGAGGTGGTTGCAGCTATGGAGGCAGGTGCTGATATAATCAAGATATTCCCAGGTGAAGTATTCGGACCCAAGATTATCAAGGCTATCAATGGTCCTATTCCTCAGGCAAGGATGATGCCTACAGGCGGCGTTTCTGTTGACAACGTTGATGAGTGGATAAAGGCAGGAGCTGTTGCTTGTGGTGCAGGCGGCGCACTTACGGCTGGTGCAAAGACAGGTGATTATGCGGCAATTACCGAAACGGCAAAGAAGTTTGTTGAAAATATTAAGAAAGCAAGAGCAAAATAACAAAACACAAAGGAGAATTTTAAAATGGCAAAAGTTGTTACATTCGGTGAAATTATGCTTAGACTTGCACCGAACGGATATTACAGATTTTTTCAGAATGACCAGATGCAGGCAACCTTTGGCGGCGGTGAAGCAAATGTTGCTGTATCCCTTGCAAACTATGGTTTGGAATCAAGCTATGTAACAAAGCTTCCAAAGCACTCGATTGGTCAGGCGGCTGTTGATAGTCTCAGATATTTTGGGGTTGACACGTCAAAGATTGTTCGTGGCGGTGAAAGAGTTGGTATTTATTTTCTTGAAAAAGGTGCTTCACAGCGTGGTTCTGTTTGTATCTATGACAGAAAGTATTCTGCAATTCAGCAAGCAGAAAGAGCTGATTTTGACTGGGATGTAATATTTGAGGGTGCTGACTGGTTCCATTTCACAGGTATAACACCTGCTTTGGGACCCAATGTTGTAGATATTTGTATTGATGCCTGCAAGGCTGCAAAGGCGAAGGGTGTGAAGATTTCCTGCGACCTCAATTACCGCGGCAAGCTTTGGACAAGAGATGAAGCAAGAGCGGCAATGACAGAGCTTTGCAAGTATGTTGATGTTTGTATTTCAAACGAAGAGGACGCAAAGGATGTATTCGGAATCGAAGCAGAAGGGACAGATATTTACGGCGGAAAGCTGAACCACGACGGTTACAAGAGCGTTGCAAAGCAGCTTGCTGACAAGTTCGGTTTTGAAAAGGTTGCTATCACGCTCCGTACATCAATTTCTGCAAGTGACAATGATTGGGCTGGTATGCTCTATGATGGTGAAGATTACTATTTTTCAAAGTCATATCATTTACATATTGTTGACCGTGTGGGCGGTGGAGACTCTTTTGGCGGTGGTTTGATTTATTCACTTCTTACAGGAAAATCATCAAAGGATGCTATTGAGTTTGCTGTTGCAGCATCAGCTCTCAAACACTCGGTTGAAGGTGATTACAACAGAGTGTCTGTTAGTGAAGTTGAAAAGCTCGCAGGCGGCGACGGCTCAGGTCGTGTTCAAAGATAAATAACAAAAAGTTTTGAGAGTATACGACAGTTTGCTGTATACTCTGGATTTTAAAGTAGTGTACCCTTCTTTGGTTCTCCACCAAAGGAGGGTTTTTTGTGCAAAAAAATCCCCATCCGTATAAGCGGATGGGGATAATATTAGTTACATTCAGCAACCAGCGGACCTGCAAGTTCTTTGAGATAGAACAGCTTTCCGGGAAGAGTGGGAATGTATGATGATGTTATACTTGTGTCAGGACCGTAGTGGAGGGTTGTAAGGAAGCTCATTCCCTGCCAGCCCATTCCGCGACCGAGAGCTCCGTCGCAGCCGCCTATAGCATAATCAGCCTGAAGGAAGAGACCGGGACCTACAGTGTTTGCACGGCAAGGTACCAATGTTGTACGGCTCTTGAAGCTTGTGATAGCATTTTGTTCAATTGTCATAGGGGTAAGTTTGGCGGCAATACGATGTGTAGCTGCCTTCCATTCAGCTTCGGTTGCGTAGTCTTCTGCAAAGGTGGGTTCCCAGAATGCAATATGACAGGCTCTGCCTATGCCGTAAACAAGAACAAGCTTTGCACCTTCTGCCTTGAGTGCGGCAATCTTGCCTTCGTATGTGGGCAGGTTTTCTTTTGTTGCAAAGTTTCTTTGAGATTCAGGGATTGTCAAATCACCCAGCTTGTTGAAGAATGCCTGCTTCATACTGTATTCGAATGAAGCGGGGTTACTTGCATCGAGAGTGTTGCCCTCTGAATCAGCCCATTCATCCATATTGAATGTATAAACGTGCTTGCAGTCAACCTTCCATGAAGTAAGGAAGTATGCAGCCCATTTGTACATACCCATAGGGCCTACGGGAAGAATCATAGCCAGTTTTTCACCACGTTCGTCTGCAAGTTTGATTTGCATAGCGATTTCGTGACCCATATATGTATCAAAATCGTTGATGTTTTCGCATTCGATTGGTGTAAAACTATCATTCCAGAATGCTTCACGGCTTACACCTTTTTCACAACATTCATCAATTTTCTTGAGATCCCAGCCCTTGGGAAAGAAGCTCTCACAATCGCTGCCCTTTACTGTACTTAAAAAATCCATTTTTTATCCTCCTTAAATTATTGTTTATTAACAAAATCCAAAATTTCTTCATACGATTTGATGCCGGTTGTTGCACCCTTTTCCATAACGCAATGAGCGCCCGTTCCGTTTGCAAAGCGCATACATTCCTCCAACGAACAGTCTCGTGCAAAAGCAGCAAGAAAGCCTGAACAGAAGCTGTCTCCGGCACCGGTTGTATCAACAGCGGTAACACCCTTGCAAATAGGGAAAATCTGACCCTTTTCGTCGGTATTTCGTCTCAGGAAAGAACCTTTGCTTCCCATTTTGATAACAACATTTTTTGCACCGTTTTTGAAAAATTCCTCGGCAATGTCTTCTACATCGTCCTTCTTTGCAATACAGACTGCTTCGTCAATGCTTGGCATAAAATAATCAATGTATGGCATTGACATATTGAGAAGCTCGCCCCATTTTCCGCTTGCATCCCAGCAAACGTCAAGGAAAGTAGTCTTGCCCATTTCCTTACATTTTTTCAGGAATTCCATTGTTTCAACGCCATCAAAGGTGTTCAGCAGAAATGAACCTGTTACAAAAACAAGGTCGCAATCCTCAATCAAGGAATAGTCAATATCTTTTTCTGAAAATACGGCGTTAGTGCCGACACAATGGAAGAAGGAGCGTTCGCCTGTTTTGTCAAGCATAAGAACCGATGCTGAGGTCTGAACGTTTTCGTCTGTTTTGAGACCTGCGGTATTAACTCCCGCAGATACCAGCTTGTCACGGAGAAAGCTTCCAAAAACATCTCCGCCGACCTTTCCTATCATTGTTGTCTCTACGCCTAATTTTTTTAAGTTTATTGATGCGGTCATTGCGTTGCCGCCATTATGTAACGTAATTGAATTGACAGGAAGAAGCAGTCCCTTTTCAGGATAAGATGTTACTGGTTCGACAATTATATCAGCAACCAAAATTCCTACACAAGCTACTTTTTTCATTAGGGCAACATCCTCCGTACTGTAGGCTTTGGATATACCATACACTGTGCAAAGGCTTCGGCATACTGCACACCGCATTGGTATCCGCGATATTTTGAAATAGTCTTTACCATATCAGCAAAGTCAATGTTGTCGTGTTCTCTCATCCATTTGAGCTGGCTTTCGTGGCATTCAAGCATTTCAAGCTTGAGGTCGATTTCTTCCGTAATATCCACATATTCGGTGGGGAGGAATTCGTTTCCGCCCAAGTTGTCCATATAGAATATAGGGGTAACTTGTGAAGCTGCCATAACACCTGTCTCATAATGAGGACAGCTTGCAGCAAATGCTGCATCAAACACAAGGTTGCTGACGGCTACATGGTCAGGCATATAGTCGTTGGGTGCGTGAGTGATAATAAAATCGGGTTGTGCTTCACGGATAATGTCCACAACCTTGTCGCGGTGCTCCTTGTTCTGGTGATATACAACAAGGTCGCCAATGTCACATGTTACAACCTTAATTCCTGCAAGAGAGCCTGCTTTTTTTGCTTCTTCGATACGTATTTTGCGCAGCTCATCAGGCTGAATAACAACGTGCCCCATATTACCATTGCAAACGTGACAAACAGTAACATTATCACCGCGCTTGACGCATTTTGCCAGTGTTCCGGCACAGTTGATTTCTATGTCGTCGGGGTGGCATCCAATTGCAAGTACATTCATTTTTTTTCAATCCTTTCTTTCAATGCTTAATTTATTCATTGCTTGAATTAATAATAACAGACAACCAGTAAAATGTCAAGCAAAAGTTCGTTGACAAAGGCTGGTTAAAATGATATAATTTTAACAGGTGAAGAAATATGAATAAAACGGTGGGAAATTCCCAACTGATACAGAAAATGAACCGTCTCAAGGTTCTCAATTACATACGGCGAAATCCTGATGCGGCACGACCGCAGATTGCTCACGAAACGGGACTTTCGGTAGCTTCTCTTACGAATATAACAGCTTATCTTCTGGAGAAGGGGCTTATTACCGAAAACGGAATTGAAAAGGTTGGACGTGTTGGACGAAAGGGAACGCTTCTCAGATTTTGTGCAGAGACATACGGACTTGTGTGTGTTTTTTTGAGTACAGATGCGGTCAATATATCATATACGGATTTGGAAGGAAGAATAATTACAAGAATTCGTGTCAATGTTGAGGATATGCAACCGGGCAAGGTTGTGGATTTGGTGTGCGAGAATGTGGCATCTCTTGTTTGTGAGCACAGCCGTCAGAAAATTCTTGGTATAGGTGTTGCAGTTACGGGTATGGTTCTGGAGGAAAGCCGTTTTGTTGCATCGGCAAGTCTCAAATGGAAAGAGTTTGACCTGAAAGAAATTCTTGAAAAAGAGACCGGAATTCCTGTCTTTATTGAAAACGTATCACTTTTGAAGGCTGTTTGGTATTTTTGCTGCAACAACTGGATTGAAAAGAAAAATATGCTTCTTATTGACCTTGAAAACGGTATTGGCGCAAGTCAGTTTTATCACGGCGAAATTAACCGTGCCATGCTTGGAGAAATTGGTCATACAACCGTGGAAAAAGATGGAGACATTTGTTTTTGCGGTAATCGTGGTTGTCTTGAGCTTATGTGTTCTGAACAAAGAATAATCAAGCTCTATGAGAACGAAAGCAAAGAAACGGGAGCAACTCTTGAAACTGTATGTGAAAAGCATACAAACGGTGACAAGGCTGCAAAAAAAGCAGTGATGGAATGCGGGAAATACCTTGGAATCGGACTTGCTAATCTTGTGAACCTTTGCAAGCCTATGGCAATTGTGATTAATATGGGTGTATATGAGAATCTTCGTCCGTTGATTGAATGTGCGGTGAAGGAAATGAAAAGCAGAGCCTTTCCGGCGCTTCTGGATAATCTTGAAATCCGTGAAGTAACAATCAGCGAGGAAAATACCATAAAAGGTGTGGCATTTAATTTGTGCGACAGACTTTTTGATATTGGTTTTTCCGGGAATATTATAGAATAGCACCGAGTTGCAGTAAAGAAGGAGGTAAGAGAGATGCCCAAAAAAGAAAAAAAATGGACATTTCGGAATTACAAGAGCAAGGTTATGGAAAGCAAAGGTGTTTTTGCTGTTTATGTGTTGCTTAGAGTTATTGTCGTTGCTGCAATGGTAATATCTTGTATAAGAGGAAATTATGAGAATCTGTTTTACTGCGGTCTTGCACTTTTTTTGTTTGTTTTGCCCGCAGCTTTTGAAAAAAACTTCGGAATTGATATTCCGGGTGCTCTTGAAGTTGTAGTTTTGCTTTTTATTTTTGCTTCGGTTGTACTTGGTGAAATGGGAAGTTATTATACGAAATTTCCAATGTGGGATACTATTCTTCATACAATGAACGGATTTTTGTGTGCGGCGGTAGGCTTTGGACTTGTTGAGATATTGAATCGTACAAAGAAAGAGAGCTTTGATTTGTCCCCTGTTTTTTTGGCGCTTGTGGCGTTTTGTTTTTCTATGACAATTGGTGTGTTGTGGGAATTCTTTGAGTTTGGTATGGATGTAATCGGCGGGAAGGATATGCAGAAGGATATGGTGGTTCAGAATATTGTTTCTACGTATCTTAGCGGAAATACCAAAGAACCGGTGGTCATTGAAAATATCAAAGATGTTATGGTGAACGGAGTAAGCCTTGATGTTGACGGGTATCTGGATATAGGACTTTTGGACACGATGAAGGATTTGCTTGTAAATTTTGCAGGTGCTGTTGTATTCAGTATTATAGGATTTTTTTATGTAAAGAGCAACGGAGCAGGAAAATTCGCAAGACTTTTTATTCCAAAGGCGATACGCAAAGAGGAGACGGATGATGAAACGGATGGAAAAGCGTAAAACGGTCAATCGTATGGGACTTGCAGCTGCTTTAATGGTAGTTTGTTCTTGGATTGGAGTACCTGGTCCTGTGCCGTTCACACTTCAGTCTTTCGGCGTTTTTGTGACAGCCGGCTTGTTGGGCGGAACAAAGGGGCTTGTTTCTGTTTTGGTATACATTCTTCTCGGAATAGCAGGTCTACCTGTTTTTGCAGGAGCCAGAGGGGGATTATCGGTTCTTCTTGGAGAAACGGGAGGCTACATAATTGGTTTTTTGCCTATGGTTTTTTTCTGCGGAAAGCTGTGCGAGAGAAAGCAAAGTATACCAAGAATGTATATTGCAATGACGGTCGGGTTGCTTCTTTGCTATGCAACAGGCATCTTGTGGAACGTGATAGTGTTTTTCGGAGCAGATTATTGGAATGGAGTATCGACAGTTGTAATTAGTCAGATTATACCTTGTGTTGTTCCTGATATAATAAAAATGACTCTTGCAGTTTTTACCGTAAAAAAACTAAAAGAATATGGAATATAAAAACGGATATATGATGTATCAAACATCCTATATCCGTCATTTGTTTATTTGCTGATTCCGAAAAGCTTCATACCGTTTTCGCATGTAATTCGAATTACATCTTCAAGCGGAATTTCTTTTACTTCTGAAATCTTTTCTGCCACTCGGTAAACAAAACTGCTGTCATTCCGTTGACCGCGGAAGGGTTCGGGTGCCATATAAGGGCTGTCGGTTTCTATGAGAAGTCGTTCTATTGGTATAACCTTCAAGGCTTCAATTGCACGTCTTGCGTTTTTGAAAGTAACTACACCCGTAAAGGATATGTGCATTCCCATTTTCAAAATTTCCTTTGCAGTTTCAGCACTGCCTGAAAAGCAGTGAACAACACCGCGGGAGATGTTTTTTTCCTTCAAGATAGAAAGACATTCACCTTTTGAATCACGGTCGTGAATTACAACCGGCATATTCAGGTCACGTGCGAGGTCAAGCTGTTCTCTGAACCAATATTTTTGCAAGTCGGGGTCTGCATCGTCATAGTGATAGTCGAGACCGATTTCGCCAATTGCAACAACTTTCGGATGCTTTGAAAGCTTTCTGAGTTCATCAATATCGTGATTTGTCATTGAAAGAACATCGCTCGGATGCACCCCGACCGTTGCGTAGATAAAGTCATATTCTTCCGCAAGCTTTATTGAAAAACGTGAAGATTCCATATCAGCGGCTATGTTATTCAAAAGTCCGACATTTGAATTTTGTATTTTGTGAATCACTGCATCACGATCCTTGTCAAACATACTGTCGTCAAGGTGTGCGTGGGTGTCGTATAAGAAATTCATTGTTTACCTTACCTTTTTTACGAAGCTTTCGATTCTTTCGAGGGCTTCGTTTATATTTTCGAGGGAATAAGCATATGAACAACGTATGTGACCTTCCCCACAATCACCGAAGGCTGTACCGGGTATAACTGCAACCTTGTTTGAATAAAGGAGCTTTTCACAGAAATCTCCTGAGGAAAGTCCCGTGGATTTTATTGACGGGAATGCATAAAATGCACCTTCCGGCTCAAAACAATCAAGCCCCATACTGTTGAAACCGCTTACGATAATTTTTCTGCGGGAATCATATTCCTCACGCATTACTTCAATATCGTTGTCTCCATTTCGAAGAGCTTCGATGGCTGCATATTGCGCAGTTGTGGGAGCTGACATTATTGCATACTGATGTATTTTGGTCATTTGGGTAATTATGTCGGGATGTCCGCAGGCATAACCAAGTCGCCAGCCGGTCATTGCATAAGCCTTTGAAAAGCCGCTTACAACCATTGTGCGTTCATACATTCCGTCTATTGATGCAATAGAAATATGCTTTCTTCCATAAGTAAGCTCTGCATAAATCTCGTCACTAAGAATCATTATGTCGTGTTTTCTAATTACTTCAGCTATTTCTTCGAGGTCTTCCTTGGTCATAATTCCACCCGTGGGATTATTGGGGTAAGGAAGAACAAGAACCTTTGTTTTTTCGGTAATTGCACTTGAAAGAGCTTCTGCTGTAAGCTTGAAGCTGTGTTCTGCAGTAGTGAGTACCGGAACGGCAACGCCGCCGCAAAGCTGTGTAATGGGCTTGTAGCAAACAAAGCTTGGCTCGGGAATGAGAACCTCGTCACCGGGTTCTATAACCGAACGCAGAAAGATGTCGATGGCTTCACTGCCGCCAACAGTAACGATAGTTTGTGTCAAAGGCTCATAAGAAAGATTGAAGCGCCGCTTCATATAATTTGAAATCTCTATGCGAAGCTCACTCAAACCACGGTTGGGAGTGTAATGTGTATGTCCTTTCTCCAGAGAATAAACACCCTCATCACGAATATGCCAGGGCGTAACAAAGTCAGGTTCTCCGACACCGAGGGATATAACGTCGTCCATTTCGGCTGCAATGTCAAAGAATTTTCTTATTCCGGAAGGAGGAAGCTGTGTAACAGCTTTGCTGAGAAAATTTTCAGGCTTGAAGGTCATAAGGAAATAACCTCCCTGTCATCATCGGTCGGAACATCATATATTACGCCGTCGCTTTTGTAGCGTTTGAGAACAAAGTGTGTAGCTGTATCAAGAACCGACTCCATAGGAGCAAGCCGTTCGGAAACAAACATTGCAATTTCCTGAATGCTTGAAGCCTCAACGGTTATACCGAAGTCATAGTTTCCGCTCATAAGATTCAAAGATTTTACCTCAGGGAACTGATAAATTCTTTCAGCGAGACGATTGAAGCCTTTGTGACGCTGAGGAGAAACCTGAAGCTCAATATATGCCGTAACAGTTTCCTTGCCTTGAATTTTGTCCCAGTTGATTACAGCACCATAACCGAGAATCGTACCGTTTGCCTCAAGGGCATCAATGGCGGCGGCTACCTCGGGAACAGTCATATCTGCCATTGTGGCAACCTGCTCCAATGAAAGTTTGCAGTTTTTGTGAAGAATATCAACAAGTTTTTTTGCATTTTTAATTTCTGCCATAAAAGTAGCCTCCAAAAATAAAATATTAGTCTTTATTATACCATTTATTTGCTGTGAAGTCAATTAAATCAAGAAAATCCGTTACTTAAATTAATTAAAGTAGCAAGAAGTGACAAAAAACTATTGCTTTTTTTGTTAAAATGATGTAAACTCTAATTAATTGTAACAAAAAGTTTACAATTAGTTAAAAATGGGTTTAAATGCTTATGTTAGAATAATAAAATCAAAATTAAAGAGGTGGTTATTTGAGTATAAAAAAAACAACAGACTCTCACAGTAACGGGCGCAGCCCTATGGGAAAAGGAAACGGAAAAAAACTTTCTGTATTATCATTTCCGAGGTTCTGCGCAGAAACAAGAAAGAAAAGAAATTTTCAGCTTACGGTTTTCAAAAGAACTGCCTACATAAGGAGCTTGAAAAAACTGTGGACTGAATTCAAAGGTCGGGTGATTGCAGGTGTAATGACTGCAACGATTATGATTGCGGTTTGTTTCACTGTAAATGCTTTTCATCTGGGTCTTGGTTATGAAGTGTTGGTTGACGGTAAATATGTGGGACTTGTTGATGACAAGAGTGTTGCATACGAGGCTGTCGAGGAAGCAACGAAGGTTGTAAAAAAATATCTTGGAGAAACAGAAGATTTTGAAAAAACACCCGCTTTTGCAAGGCGAATTGTTGCAGGAAGGTTTCTTTCGGATATGGATGATATACGTTCGGAGTTACTTTCGGATGTAGATAAGCTTATGGAAGGTTACACCATTACAATTGATGGAGAAACTGTTCTTGGACTTTCTTCAAAAGAGGAATCCGAACAGCTTCTTGCTCAGTACAAGCAACGTTTTCTGGGGGATAATATTTCGGAGGATATGTCGGTTGATTTTTGTGAAAACCTTGAAGTGAAGAGGGACTTTTTCCATATTTCTCTTCTTGAAACAACCGAAGAGGCCTTGAAAACTCTTTCGGACGGAAGAATGGAGCTGGTTCAGTATACTGTCCAGAAGGGTGAAAGCATGAAGACGATTGCAGAAAAGTTTGGAACCACAATTGAGCATATTCTTGCACTCAACAAAAATATAACTGATTCTTTCGGCGAAGGTAGTCAGGTGAATGTTGAAAAAAGAGTGCCTCTTTTGTCTGTCAGAAGCGTACAGACATTGGCGATGACAGAAACTGTTCCATTTGAAATTGAGCAGATAAAAGATGCATCCAGCTATGAAGGAAATGTTGAGATAACTCAAAAGGGTAAGGTTGGTTCCGAAAAGATTATTGCCCGTGTGACAAAAATCAATGGAGTAGAAACCCAAAAGGATGTTCTTGAAAGAGAAACCCTTGAACAGCCCGTGAAGCAGATTGAAAAAGTCGGGACAAAGGCGAGACCTGCATCGACCGGTACAGGTGCGTTTGTGAATCCCACATACGGAGTTTTGTCTTCACGGTACGGAAGCCGTTGGGGAAAAAATCACAATGGTATTGACATTGCAGGTGCACACAACAGTGACATAAAGGCTGCTGACGGCGGTGTTGTGACATATGCCGGATGGATGTCAGGATACGGAAATTATGTTACTATTGACCATGAAAATGGTTATCAAACATCCTATGCACACTGCGACTCCCTTTGTGTGAGTGTTGGTGCAAGAGTTTCAAAGGGTGAGGTAATTGCAAAAATGGGAAATACGGGAAGAAGTACGGGTACGCATTTGCACTTTGAGGTGAAGAAAAACGGTGCGTATGTAAACCCCTTGGAGTTTGTGACATATTAACGCAAGATATATTTTTCAGAAAAACAGAGGAAAAGGGCAGGGCTAAATAGTCCCGGCCTATGGAGGGAAAGTAACAATGGATAAGAAGATTCTGGTCGTTGATGATGAAAGACCTATTGTTGAGATACTAAAGATAAATCTTCAAAAGGAAGGCTATGTTGTGTTTGAGGCCTTTGATGGTGAGGATGCGGTGAACAAAGCAATGATGGTTGAACCAAACCTTATTTTGCTTGATGTAATGCTTCCGAAGCTTGACGGATTTTCAGTTCTAAAGAAAATTCGTGAAAAATCTTCGGTTCCGATTCTTATGCTTACCGCCCGTGAAGAGGAATTTGACAAGGTTTTGGGTCTTGAACTGGGTGCTGATGACTATATAACAAAGCCTTTCAGTATTCGTGAACTGATGGCAAGAGTGAAGGCGAATATGCGAAGAACGGAAACGGAATTTTCCGACCGCAAGGACAAGGAGCTTGAAAAGCTTGAAATCGGTTGCTTTGTGCTGGATTACAACAGATATGAGCTTTACAAAAACGGAAAGCTCCTTGATATAACAATCAGAGAGTTTGATTTGGTAAAGTTCCTTGCAGGTCAGCCCAACAAGGTATTCTCTCGCCAAAGTCTTCTTGAAAGTGTTTGGGGCTATGAGTATTACGGGGATGACAGAACGGTTGACGTTACGGTGAGACGTCTGCGTGAAAAGGTAGAGGATGACCCGTCTGAACCAAGATATATAATGACAAAACGCGGCGTTGGTTATTATTTTCAGCCCTGATGCTTAGTGTTACGGTTATCGCTGTCGGAAAAATAAAGGAAAAGTTTTTCACGGCAGCAATAGATGAATACTCCAAAAGACTGTCAGCATACTGCCGTTTTGAGATTGTTGAGGTGAAGGATGAGAAAACGCCGGAAAATCCTTCTGCCAACGAAAAAAATGCCGTTCTTGAATGTGAAGTGGAGCGAATTATTCAAAAAATACCCAAGGGTGCCAAGGTTGTCACTCTTTGTGTTGAGGGAAAACAAATGTCATCGGAGGACTTTGCTGATTTGATTTCGCGGTATTCCGTGGAAGGTACAAGCAAGCTTGTATTTATTATAGGCGGCTCTATGGGGCTTTCGGAACGGATAAAAAAAATATCTGATTTGAGGCTTAGTTTTTCGGAAATGACTTTTCCTCATATGCTTATGCGGGTTATTCTTGCGGAACAGCTGTATCGTGGTTTTACCATAATAAGCGGAAAAACTTATCACAAATAGTATTTTGAAAACAAAAGAAGATTTTATAGTTCTATAACGCATTTTTACTCTGAGTTAAAAGATAAGCCCTTGCAGCTTTTGCTGCAAGGGCTAAAAAAAACTTTTTTTAGAATATCAGATATTAGTTGAGAATATAAACCTTTACCTGACGTCTACCAAAACTGATTGCTTCCGATCTTGAATTGAAGCAAAGGTCAATTCGGTTTCCTTTGATGGCACCACCGGTATCTGCTGCAACGGCTGAGCCATAAATGTACGACCCATCGGCAGATTCAATGTAAAGTTTTGAACCGAGAGGAATAACTCTGGGGTCAACAGCAACTACACCGTAGCCGGCTCTCATTCCTGTGGCTGTAATGCCGTAAGCGGGATGTGAGGGGCTCTTTCCACAGCTTGATGCGTCATAAGCGGTAGCATTCATAGGGATAACTCTGCTGTATGAAAGGTTTCCGCTACGTGAAGTTTTTACAGCAGCTGTTGCCTGAGCAACCTTTGTCGAAGGTGAGGGTGCAGTCTTCTTTACAGATGAAATACTCTGTTTTGTACCGATTTCAGTAATTTGAGCAATTGCTTCTGTAACAACCTTTTCTTCAACGGTTTCGCGTCTTACCTCAACGCCGTCCTCATAGAAGACTTTGTAAGAAACGGTTTTTTCACCGGGCTTACCCCTCTGGACCACTTTTCTTGTTCCGGAAGCAAGAGTGTTGTTCTTGCGCTCTGTACTTTCGTAGGGAATTTCTTCAATTGCTTCAATAACCTTTTCGGTCAGGTGAACAAGAACGATTTCATCAAAATCTGAAACTTTCTTGTCAAGCGCAGGAGTAATCTTGTCGGTTTCCTTTGCTTCGTAACCTAGCTCTGCGAGAACATCCCGAACAATACGTCTGGTTGCCATATGCTGAGTTGTCTTGCCTTTTTCCGTAATGCTTACGGGATAGGCTCTGTATATCTGTATTGTCATGTTGTTCTCAAGGGATGACTTCATATCAACACTGAGCTTGTCGCTGGTGCCGAGAACAAAGCCTTCAGCTTTGAGAACATCTTCAACGTTTTTCTTGAATGTAACAATTTCTTTCTCGGAACACTCTCCGTCAACAATTGTTATGTGCTTGCATGTGAGCAAGGTTGTGCATACAACCGATACTGACAAAAGAACAAAAATTGATGAAATCAAGATATTCCTTCTGGCTGGCGAGGATACTTTACGCAGACTATCCTTCAGTCCATTAAACATCGAATCACCTCTGTTAAATTTTAATTTGGGCAGCCAATTCCTTACTGCTCCGAGGCTAATTATACCTGAAAATTATCCGAAAAGTCAAATTGAATTATCCTGAATTAATCCATTTTAACCCTTTTAATTTTGAAAAACGTGGTTCAAAAAGGTGAATAATTTTGAAATTCCCCCGTTTTCTCTCGTTTTCTCTTGTTTCCTTAGGTTTTGTAAAGAAATTTACAAAAATTGACACAAAAGGAAGGTGTTGATTTTATTAGTATAATTTGTTATAATAATATTATCAAGATTATATTGAAAAGGAGACAAGAAAATGAAAGGTGTATTAATAGGAAATAAATTGGAAGCGTCAGCTATTTCGCTTGGTTGCATGAGAATGGGGAATCTGGATGAAAAAGAGGTTGATTCTATTGTGGATACTGCCATAGAAAATGGTATTAATTTTTTTGACCATGCAGATATTTATGGAGGCGGAAACGGGGAAAAGCTTTTTGGCGAATACTTGAAACGCCATAGTGGTCAAAGAGAAAATTTGATTATTCAGACAAAGTGTGCAATTCATGACAGGCAGTTTGATTTTTCCAAAGAACATATTTTGAAATCTGTTGATGGCAGTCTTTCGCGTCTTGGCGTTGAATATATTGATGTTTTGCTTCTTCATCGACCTGATACACTTGTGGAGCCGGAAGAGGTTGCAGAAGCGTTTGAAAAATTGGAAGCATCAGGAAAAGTTAAATTCTTTGGCGTATCAAATCAGAACATGATGCAGATGGAACTTCTTAAAACTGTTGTGAAACAGCCGCTTATTATAAACCAGCTTCAATTTTCTGTAACAGAAGCTGGGCTGGTAACATCGGGAATGAATGTGAATATGAAAAATGCTGAGTCGGTAATGCATGACGGTTCTTTTTTGGAATACAGCAGGATAAAAAACATTACAATTCAGGCGTGGTCTCCGTTCCAATATGGATTTTTTGAGGGTAACTTTGTAGACAATGACAAATTTCCGGAACTGAACAAAAAGCTTGCTGAAATCGGCGAGAAATACGATATTTCAAAAACCGGTGTAGCGGCGGCTTGGATTCTTCGACATCCTGCAAATATGCAGTTGATTGCCGGAACAATGAATCCTGAACATCTTAAAGATATTTGTAAAGCATCAGATGTTACGATTTCTCGCTCCGAATGGTATGAAATTTATCGGGCAGCAGGACATGTTCTTCCATAATGATTGGTCATATGCAGTGTTTATAAATGTGACGGCATCTCTAAAATTGACTGTTCTGGGTTTTTGTGCTATAATAGGGTGAAAGGAAAGATGCAGCACTAAAAGCCTAGTGTTTATGCGGTTTTTTGAAAACTTTACAAAATGCGGATGTTGTGAAAATGAGGGATGCAGGGGCTAAACTAAACACTTTTACCAACCTTCACATAAGTTTTGTTTGCTACAAAAATAAATTTCTAAAATAGACCAAATATATTGAAACAATAACTAAAATATGTTAAAATAAATATGTAGTTAATAGAAAAGGTGGTAGTTGGTATAGGAACAGTTACAGGTGAATAGGAGGCATCATTATGAAAGAACCAGTAATTTTACGGCACAGATAGAAACGGCGGTCACGGAGGACTGCTGATTGTCTGTGCCTTTTTAATTATAATTCGACAAATTAAATATGTAGCAAAGGAGAAATATATTATGAAAAAAATAATTTCAATGGTTTTAGTATTCACAATGCTTGCTTCAATAGTCAATGTATCTTTTGCTGCAGAAGTCGAACAAGGTGATATAACCTCTTACGATGCTTCAGCAGCAAGTGATATTACAAGTATAGATTTTGCATTGACTAACAATGAAAAAATGACTACCTTTGATTATGCAGATGATGAAAATATAAGTTGTATTCCAAGTAAACCGAATTTATTGCCGGAAAATTTGAACGAGCCTATTAAAGCAACCGATATTGAAATGGATGAAGGTGTTGAGGCTATTTCTGATGTTTCCTCGGTTAATACAACTACATCCTATTCAACAACAGATTTTACATTTAATGCACATTTGCTTACTTCGTTTAACACCATAACAGGTCCAATCGCAGGTAACGGAGCAAATGAACCGAAGTTTTCATATAATAGTTTTTTAGAAGAAAGTATATCTGATTATTCGGGAGAACTCACATTGAATTTTGAGGATTTGGTATTAGATGGCAGAAATGGATTAGATTTGAGAATTGGCAGAACTTATCAAACAGTAGCCTCTAACACTGGAGAAAAATCCATCATGATTTTGCCGAATGAGAACGGATATTTAAGAAATGATCTTGTAAATAACTATTCAACATATCTTCTTGACAGATATAATCTTGGTATGGGATGGGGATTTAGTTTCCCTTCGGTACAGATTGAAACAGAATATATTCCGCAAGAAGTAGTAGATACATATTATTATGATGAAGAATCAGAGCTTTATTATCATTCAGGCAATGGAGAAGTTTATCAAGTTCAGTTCACATCTGATACTACTGATAGTAACTTAAAGGGATATTACAATAAAGATATTCAATTTAACAGAAACGATAAAGCCTATTCAAATGGTCAGGTAACATCATATTATTCGATGACTTTGGCAGATAAAACAAAACAATATTTTGCTGAAGATGGCAGATTGATTGGTATAGTTGATAGATTTGGAAACACAATCAAATTTGAACATGAACTTTCAAATATAACAAACAGAGTTCCTGACGGAAACTTTAGATATGATGACGATATGTGGACACCATCAACTGCAAGTAGCGGAAGTTATGACGCATATCCGATTGAGGATGCAGATATAGGCAGTAATGATGGATATGCAATGTATTTTAGACGGGAGAATGAAAATGGTGAGTCATACATTGCTTCTCAGCCAATTCAAGTAAAACCACTTACCGACTATAATTTGGGTATTAGAATAAAAAGCCAATATGAGCCGGATGTCAAGGTTGAAATTATTGGATATGATACGGCGTACAATTATTGTCATACTCGTACATATTGGATTACGGATTATGGTACGGATTGGTATGATTTTAACCAAACATTTTCAATGTCAAGTGCTGTAAGATATGTAATTATAAAAATAAGTCCCGAATATGCTTATAAGACATACATTGACAATATCACGCTTGATGAACCTAAACCATTATTAAAAGCAATAACAGATAGTGTTGGCAGAGTTATTACATTTAATTATTCAGGTGATTTGACAACAGGCGGTGCTGCAACAGGTGCGGTAACACTTTCTATAACTTCTCCTGATGGTTCATCTACAAGAACACTGACATATAACAAAGAAGTAATAGAATTTGCGACTGAATATTTAGAACATGATGAACAACGATTATTCTGGTATTTGAATAGCAGCTCTACCGAGGGTGATGACGGAGCAACTGTCAAATACACATACGAAGGTGGAACTACAACTAATGCAGACGGAACTCTTGCATATCCGCAACTGTTTTTAAGATATGATAGTAAAACGCACTCGGATTCTGACGGATGGGTTAATAAGCCTGTTTTGAATAGTGTTAGATATAAAGACAGAAAGAAAATATATGAATACGAAACAGTTCGCAAGCATCTTGGCGATGATGGATATTACGATACTTTAAGAATAAAGAAAAAGTACGATATGTATTCCTATGTTCCTGAAGGCGAAACAAAGAGCTATTTTAAAGGCGAATTAGGGACTGTAAATTATTCGTATTCCGGCTTGTACAACGGGAATAGCTTTAATAATGAAACTGGTTATCCGAGTTATGAATTTGATGATGAAACTACATTAAATGAGCAATGGACTGTAACTAAAACTGGAAAAACAACAGACACGATATCTTTCAGTAATTGTGCAGTTGTTCAGCAAACAAGCAGTTCGGGTGGTGTGTCTGTAACATCAGATTATACAAATCATGAAACATTTAAAAATTCGCCTGTTCAAATTAAAAATACAGTTGCACAAGGCGGTCAAACTAAAGAAACATATCTTATATATTCATATAATGATTGGGGTGGAGTGGCTTCTGAAACTAAAGAGGTCGATGCAGATATAAAAAACAATTCGTCTTTACTTGAAAAGTACACCACTAACTATCAATATAATGATTTTCATTATATAACGCAGAAAGAGTATTATAATAATCTTGATAGTCCACAAGTAAGCGAAATAAATACATTCAATTCTAATGGACTGCTTACATCAAGTGAAAATGCAGTTAATGAGAAAACATACTATTATTATGAAAATGAAACATATCCATTCCTTGTAACAAAAACGACATTAGATGATCCAATGAGATTTCATAATCTTATGGGTGGAGATAGGATTGTAACATATACCTATGATACATATGGGCTATATCCATTGACCATTACAGAAAGTTATGATAATGGAACGGCAAATACAAGTTATGTATATGACTATATTACAGGCGATATATTAAAGGAAACTTTGCCCGATGGTTCATACACTCAATACACATACTACTCAGACGGTAAGGTGAATCTTGTTGCATCACCATTGAGTTTGTCTGTTGATAGCAGATATTTATATACAATAGACCAACACATATATAATTCAAATGCTATTCTTAATGGTTATGGTGACGAAACTCCAACTTATGATGTAGAACAAATTATTAGATATGTTGTATATACTGATGAGGGGACTCCAACGCCATATATATTGGATATAAATTATTATGATGCTGTAGGTAATCTTAAACAAGCTCAACAGGGATATTATAAAGCAGATGATACAAGCGTGGCATATCTGAAATCAACAACACAGTATTATCACGATACATATGATAGATTGATTAAAACAGTTGATAACGAAGATAATGCTGTGATTTATACTTATGATGGCTTTGACAGACCTGTTACAATAACGGATAGCGAGAATAATGTATATACTTATACCTATAATTCTATCCAAAACAAAGTGGATTTGTCACTTAATGGAGCAACTGAGTCAACAGACCGTCAACTTATGACTCAAACATTCGACTTGTATGGTAATGTTGTCGAAAATGTTGTCTATCCAAGCAACTCATCAGAAACACTAAGTGAAATCTATGAGTACGATTTAAACAATAATACCATCAGTTATACAAATGCTAATGGAAATAAAACTGAGTATTTATATGATGCAGCTAACAGGTTAAAAGAAACAAAACTTCCTAATGGCGTTAAAGCTACATCAAGCTATAATGTGTTCAATGAACCAACATTTGAAAAGATTTATACATCTGATGGAACTGAAAAATCGGCTCGTATCACCTATCAAAACGAAAAAGGTGATAGACGAATGAGATTTTTCAATTATGACAGACGATTGGTTGACTCTGCCGGATATTCAGCAGATGCCAAAGGCAGAACAACACAAATAAGTGAAGGCGAAAATACATATAACTTTACTTATGATCAATTAGACCATCCTGTTATTTTAACAAGCGGTCAAAATCAAATTCACAGAAGATACAATCAATTTGGAGAGATTGCTGCTGCATCGACAGATGGTAATACACCCGAAATTCGATATGGTTATGACTATGTTGGTAATATAAGTGCAAAGCTACAAAATGATGTTCATTATATGGCTTACGCATATTCTGGTCTTGGTCATATAGTTCAAAGCCTAATGCCTTCTGAAAGACTTGAAAATTATACTTATACGGCCAATGGTAGTTTGAATACTGTCGTTTCAGATGAAAAGACCTTTGACTATGACTATTATGACACAGGATATGTGAAATCAATAACTTATCCAAACGGCTTGAAAACCACCTATAATTATGATAATATAAATCGTGTAACAAGTATGATTACAACAATGGGTACAACAACAATAAATACCTTCTTGTATGAATGATGCAAACGGAAATGTTATCTCTGAATCACGAAATGGTGCGGAAACCGAATACACTTATGATAGCTTGGATAGACTTTTATCTGTTACATATAGTGATGGCTCATCTGTTACTTATGAATATGATGCACTTAATAATCGCACGAAAGAAACATATTCAAATGGTGATGTTAAGGACTATGTATATGATATAAAGTATCAACTTAAAGAAGTTAAGTTAAACGGTACAGTAACCGACACATATACCTATAACGAAACGGGTGCAGTTGTATCTCATAATGATGAAACATATACCTATGATGAATGGGATAGAATGTCAGGATATTCTGACGGTACGAATACTTACACATATAAGTACGATGCAAATGGCATCAGAACCCAAAAGAATGACAAGCAGTATATCATTGACATTAATAACAATGTAGTTGCAGAAACGGATAATACAGGAACAATAACAGATGAAATTCTGTGGGGACATCAACCGCTTGCGAGAAAAACAAATGGCAGTTGGTATTATTATATCTATAATGCTCATGGTGATGTTGTAGGACTTGTGAACGATTCGGGAACAGTTGTAAACACTTACGAATATACTCCATGGGGTGAAATTCGCAATGAAACTGAAACTGTTGACAATCCGATTAAATATGCCGGAGAATACTATGATGACGAGCTTGATATGATTTATCTCCGTGCAAGATACTACAATCCTAATATCGGCAGATTTACAAGTCTTGATATAGAGGAAGGTGAAATATCCAATCCTCTTGATATGAATAGGTATGTGTATTGTAGAAATAATCCTATTAAATATATAGATTCTTCAGGTGAGGGCGTATTATTAGCGTGTATAATAATTGGTGCTGTTGTTGGTGCAGTCGCTGGAGGATTTGCAGGAGCAGCCGTATCTAAAAAAACAACTGGTTCTGTAAGTGGAACAAGCGTTGCGATTGGTGTGCTTGGTGGCGCAACTATAGGTGGGTTATTAGGCTGGGGATTCTATGGACTTGGAGCAAGTATATCAGCAACTGGTCTTGTGTCTGCTACTCCCGGTTTATATAAGACATTAGAACAAGGAGTTAACTTTGCTGCAAAAGCATTACAACACATGAATGAGAAAGCACGACAAGTTCCTGTTCAAGTTTTGATTGAAGCAATAAAACATGGAACAGCAACACCAGATCCACGAGGCGGAAGTGGCACTATGTACTATATTGAAATGGTAAAGAATGGCACAACCTATACTCTTGAGGTTCTTTATGATAAGGCTACTAACATGATACAACATTTTATGTATTATCACAAATAGGAGGGAACAATGATGAGTGTAAAAGAACAATTATATTATCTTATAAAGCATGTAAAATTAGGCAATTACGATATTAACACTTTTTGTGATATGTTTACAAATTTAGTTAATCTTGAAATGTGGAAAGAAGAATTTAGTGAGAAAGAAACAGCTGTGTTTAATGAGTTAAATAAATATACAAGTAGATTTTCTCCATTTGAAGAAGATTTAAAATTGCCAAATGTTTTTTATGATGAAAAAGAGATAAAAAAACAAATAGACATAGCTCTTAAAGATTTAGAAATTGATATAGTTTCATAGTAAAACGGTTGTTCTGCGGCAACAAAAAAGTTGCCGCAGAATCATTAAATATATATCAATATATTTTATTGTAAATCATTGTCGAAGATTGTCATTTTTTGTTTTGTGTGCTATAATTCTTATATGCAAGCCTTGCAATGACTCCAAAAACTATGAATAATATAAAATGGAGGCTTTTTAATGAAAGATATAAATATAGCGGTAGAAAAACATAAGCAATTAATTTTGGATACAGAGCGGTTTATCTGGCAACATCCTGAAACAGGATATAAAGAGTTTGAAACATCAGCATATATGGAAAATGTTTTCAAAAAACTTGGGTACGACCTTGTTATGGCGGAAGGTATCACAGGCTTTTACACGGTTTTAGACACAGGAAAACCCGGACCGGAGGTTTTGGTATTAGCTGAACTGGATGCTATAATATGCCCTGAACATAAGGAGGCAAATCCGGAAACAGGAGCAGTACACTCATGTGGACATAATGCTCAGTGTGCAGCCCTTGTTGGTATTGCTGCTGCTTTGAAAGAACCTGGAATTCTTGAAAAAATATGTGGAAAAATCAGACTTTGTGCAGTTCCTGCGGAGGAACTTCTGGAAATAGAATACAGAACCAAATTAAAGCATGAAGGCAAAATCAAATATTTTGGAGGAAAAACAGAGTTTCTGTCCAGAGGATATTTTGATGGTGTTGATATTGCTTTTATGGTACATACATCATCAATGTTTACGGTTAAAAAAGGGTCAGTAGGCTTCATAGCAAAGCAGATTAACTACAAAGGGGTAGCGGCGCATGCCGGCAGCTCACCGTGGAATGGAAATAATGCACTTTATGCAGCAAATTGCGGCATTAATGCTGTCAATGCAATACGTGAAACCTTTAAGGAAAGTGATATAATAAGAGTACATCCTATTATTACAAACGGCGGGTCAATGGTAAATGCAATACCGGAAAAAACGGTACTTGAGAGTTATGTCCGAGGCGCAAGCTTTGAAGCAATTTGCGAAGCAAATAGAAAGGTGAATCAGGCTCTGTGCGGTGCAGCTCTTTCCATTGGAACAAACATTGACATAACCGATACTCCCGGATATGCACCTCTTTTGAATGATGAAAATATGATGCAAATAGTTTCAGAGGCAGCAGCATTGGCTATTCCCGAATATGAATTTGAAATATATGATTATATTGGCTCCGGAAGTACTGATATGGGGGATTTGAGTTGTATTATGCCTGTAGTGCATCCATATGCAGCAGGAGCTATAGGCAAAGCTCACGGTAGCGATTTTGAAATCAAAGACCCGGTGGCAGCTTGTGTAGCAAGTTCAAAAATGCAACTCGGAATGCTTCTGATACTTCTTTCTGATGATGCGAAAAGGGCAAGAAAGGTTATTGATGAATTTAAACCGCAATTTACATCAAAAGAAGAATTTCTTTCATTTATTGACGGACTCAATCAATTCGGTGACAGGATTGACTATTCAAAGGCGAATAAAGCTACGGTTATTATTGGGTAAAATTAACTTGTGAACGGAGAATGATAGAAGATGTACAACTACAGATATATGCCAAGATATGGTGATTTCAAGGATTTTGATACGATAAAGCCCGGAAGTATTCTTGATATGGTGCAGGACGTTTCAATCAGGGCTTCTACGGAGTGCGGTTATGATATAAATACAATGAAAAATATGAATATTGCATGGCTTATGCAAGGTATAAATGTTCGATTTGATAGAAAAATTAATCCATATGATATGATTGAAATTTCTACAGGCGTGCGGAAAATGAAAGGCGCAGTTTCTGAAAGATGTTGCATTATTAGTCAAAATGGTGAAAATGTAGGTAAAACGGTTGCTTGTTGGTTTATTTTTGATATAAACAGACAAAGACCGGGGCGTATTCCGAAGGAAATGTTTTCAGCATACACAGAAGAAAGCTTTGATGACAAATTCTTTATATACAAAAAAGCGGAATGTGACGATAGTGCTATTCATTCTTATTCGATTAAGGTGTCAAACAAGGAAATTGATACAAATATGCACCTCAATAACCAAAAAGGAGCTGAACTCTTGATGGATGCACTGCCTTTTGATTTTAACTTTAATGAGTTTAATGTTTTTTACCGTCAACCAGCATTTCTTGGAGATGAGTTGGATGTGTGCGTTAAACAAACAGAAAATGGCTATTATGTACATTTGGCAGAAAAAGAAAAAGGAATTTGTGTTGCGGGGATTTTTTCTCGAAATAGCTGAAATTTGTTCAAAAATATTGACCTGATTGACAGATTGTGTTAATATTATTTTAATATACCAAACAAAGGAGAATAGGTGATGAAAAAAACTGTAGAAGATATTTTGGCAATCATAAAGGAAAATGACATAAAGATGGTTGATTTCAAAATGGTTGATATCAACGGTCAGTTTCGTCATGTTACAATTCCTGCCAAGAATTTTTCTGAAAAAACAATGAAAAATGGTATCGGATTTGATGCTTCAAACTACGGCTATGCAGTTGTTGAAAAGAGTGATATGGTATTTATTCCAGACCCTAACACCGCAGTAATTGACCCATTCTGTGAAATCCCCACACTTTCGATGACAGGCAATGCAATGATTATTGACAATCCTGAAAACAGACCGTTGGCACAATATCCAAGAAACATTGTTCTTGCGGCTGAACAATACCTGAAGGATAGCGGGATTGCGGATACAATGTTGATACTTCCTGAATTTGAGTTTTATCTTTTTGACCAGGTTGGTTGGGAAGTAAAGCCCGAATCTGTGGGGTTTGCTCTTGATGCCAGTCAGGCTCATTGGAACAGTGCAGACGAGGGACTTGGAAATATTGTGGCAAAGCAGAAAAATTATCATATCGCAAAGCCTTTTGATGTTTCTTATGAAGCGAGAAGTGAGATGTGTATGCTGATTGATGATGCGGGAATTGCTCTCAATTATCATCATCCTGAAGTCGGTGCAGGCGGTCAGTTTGAAATTGAACCCGAACTTGGACAGATGTCCAAAATGGCTGATGCTACAATGATGATAAAGTACATAATTCATAATACTGCAAGAAAATATGGTATGTCAGCAACCTTTATGCCAAAGCCCGTTATGGGAGAGGCAGGAAACGGTATGCACGTACATATGCTTCTTTTGAAGGATGGTGAGCCTGTATTCTCCGATGATAACGGTTATTCAAATTTGAGCAAGGAAGCACATTATTTCATGGGTGGACTTCTCAAGCATATTGCATCACTTTGTGCAATAACAAATCCCAGTACAAACTCCTTTAAGCGTCTTGTTCCAGGTTTTGAAGCGCCTGTTACTGTGGGGTATGCTACATCAAACAGAAGTGCGGTTATTCGTATCCCTGCTTATGCAAAGTCTCCGGAGCTTCGTCGCTTTGAACTTAGAAATCCTGATGCAACCTGCAATCCGTATTTCTGTTATGCAGCAATTCTTATGGCTGGCATAGATGGTATCAAAAACAAAATTGACCCGCACGAAAATGGATGGGGTCCATATGATATGAACCTTTTCCATCTTCCTGAAGAGGAAAAGGCAAAACTCAAGCATTTGCCAACATCTCTTGAACAGGCACTGGATGCCCTTGAATCAGACCACGACTATCTTACTGCCGGTGGAGTATTCCCTGAAGAGCTTATTAAAAACTTTATTGCAACAAAACGTGATGAGGTTCGTCAGCTTGCGGCAATACCACACCCTGCGGAATTTGAAAAGTATTACAATCTTTAATAATCTATGCAGCCCGAAACTTATGTTTTCGGGCTGCATTGTATATAACACAAGTATAAATATCAAAATCTTCTCATATATTGTAAACAGAAACAATATATGGGAGTGATTGAATGCAATCAAATACTATTGAAGAGCGAACTGTCGAACTTGCAAATTATATAATTGACACCAAGTGTACAGTTCGTCAGGCAGCAAAAGAATTTGGAATTTCGAAATCTACGGTACATACAGTGAGAGTAACATAGAAACTTTTTATCTTTCAGGAAACCAACAATTTCATATTGTGGTTTCCTGAATTACAAAAAAGTGTTCCTTGATTTATTTTTTCGAACACTTTTTTATATCGAGGTGG